>CAZCYS010000012.1:0-20874 GCA_964502825.1 uncultured Hydromonas sp.
GCGTGTATGGCAATTTCGAGCGCGGCGAAGTCATCGCCTGCGTGGACGAAGCGGGCAAGGAAATTGCACGCGGCCTGTCCAATTACAGCAGCTCCGACACCATGCGCATTGCCCGCCATGCCAGTAGCGAATTTGCCGCGCTACTCGGACGTGATGCCGATGAGGCAGAACTGATCCACCGCAACAACCTGATTAAATCCAAATAAATCCATGAGCGAACTCGTTTGGTCGGATGAAATGAGCGATGAGCATCACACGCAGGCGCGCGATGAATTTTTCATGCGCCATGCGTTGGCCTGCGCACAGCAAGCCTACGACGCAGGCGAAGTCCCCGTGGGCGCGGTCGTCGTACACCAAAACCGCGTGATTGCCAGTGGTTACAATCACCCCATCGGGCTGAATGATCCGACCGCGCACGCCGAAGTGCAGGCACTGCGCGCCGCCGCACAAATTCTCCAAAACTACCGCATGCCCGAGTGCGAACTCTACGTCACCCTCGAACCCTGCCTGATGTGTACCGGCGCGATGTTTCACGCGCGGCTTGCGCGGGTCGTGTTCGGCGCGAGCGACTATAAAACCGGTGTCGCCGGTTCGGTGATGAATGTCTATACGCATGAACAACTCAACCACCATGCGACGGTGGTTGGTGGGGTTTTGGAAGAAGAAGCCCGCGAAGTTTTGCAGCGATTTTTTAGAGAGCGTCGGGCGAAGCAAAAAGGTGATTGAGCGAGTCGGTGTTAGGGTAGTAAAGACAACTCCAGCAATACATGAGCGCTCGCACACAGTAGCTGATTTCAAAATATAAGCAGTTGATAAGAGTGAAATTGGTTCTATTGGATGGATACTCAATGGTCTAAAAATCGGCTGAAAAAGTTCGATAAGCCACAGATTTTTTCTATATTCTACGATTTCGCAATTTGTTCGTTCGGTCGATTGCGTTTGTGAAGGAGGCAGGTGTTTTAAAGAAATACGGTTCGATTTTGGAGGCAGGAGAATTTATGTCAACGCTAATATATTCTAAAAAAATGTGGTTGCTGTTTTTTGTAGCGCGCTGGCGTGGCTCAACATCGCTTGGGCTCAAAATAGCCCGGCGCAGTTATCAGTCGAGAAATCGGCCAGTGCACAAGCCATCGCTGATGCGAAAACGGCTCCTTCACCGCAAGCCAGCGAGGTGCTGGTTGGGATTTATCTGAATGATGTGCAGGCGATTGATCTGAAGCTGCATAATTACATGGTGGATTTTTATATCTGGTATCGCTGGAAAAATCCGGAGATTGACCCGTCAAAGACGATGGAGTTTGTCAATCATTCCGAGTCTTGGGGCAGTATGTTGACTCCGGCTTCAGAGGAGCCGCAAAAGTTGCCTGACGGTAGTTTGTATCAAGTGGTGCATGTGCAAGGCAAAATGAGTAAAAAAATGGATTTGCATGACTATCCGTTTGACAAGCAAATTATTCGTATCGTGGTGGAAGATGCCGCTTCGAATGCGAGTGCTATGAAATATGTCGTGGATAAGGTTTCGGCCAATTCTGAATTAAAGCTGCCCGGTTTTTTATACCATCAGCCAACATTGACCGCGACAGAATACACCCATCAAACCACATTTGGTGATCCGCGTTCGCAAACGGCTTCGACTTATTCTCGAGTGACTCTGGATTTGCCGATTGAGCGACCACATGTTAATGCTTTTATGAAAAATATTTTGCCGATTTTCTTGGCGGTGATCTGCTGTTCATTGGCGTTTTTATTGCATCCGACTTTGGTGGACTCTCGTTTTCAGATTGCGGTGGTGTCTTTACTCTCTATTGTCGCTTTACAAATGACCTCGTCGCAGGATTTGCCCACGATTGAATACATGACTTTGCTCGATAATCTGTATGTTATTGGTTATTTTTATTGTATTTATGTGGTGGCGACGTTAACGCTGTCCACTAAACTGGCGCATATTCATGATGATGAGCACAATGATCCGGCAGGCATTCGGCGCGCAGTAAAGTTTGACCGTATTTTTGGTGTGGTTGGTTTGTTCTTTTATGCGCTTGCTACTTTGTGGACTATGCGGCCTTTATTTGCCGGGTGATGGTTGGAGTAGCGTTCTATCCTTGGGTTTTTATATTTTTAAGGTGTGCAATTTGGGTTTGCACACCTTATTTTCTCTGCTCTTTATCAGTTTCAATTGTCGGTGACATTATCTGCGCTCACAGAGGTTCCGTGGGTTTATCTAAGCGGATTTGTGTAAACTCGTTCTCCTGCGCCAGCGGCGCATCCCCTGAGTTTTGTTGCTCCACCCAAAATTGATGATTCATGTCGAGTGAGCGGCCAATGCGTTGCGCTTGCGCCATCCATGCGTCGGCCAGATCGGTGGGCAGTTGTTCGCGTAGGGTTTGTTCAAACAGCGGTAGCCAGTTGTGTTTGAGTAGTCCGCTGGTGAATCCGACGGCGCGGTGTTTCTTCACGACATTGTATGAATAGTCCATATAGCGTTCGCCGCCGAGTGTGACCCACCAAAAATGGGTGATGAGGTCTTTGTGATGCGGCCAGTCTTTGACCACGGAGAAGGGCATGGCGAGCCCAGGATCGCGTTGCACGCGCTCGTAGAAGGTGTCAACGACTTGGGCGATGCGTTCGCGCCCGATGGTTTCAGCGGTTGTTTGCATAGTGATGATTCAGTTCTTGATATGAACTGAGATTATAGGGCAAAGGTGGCTTGTTCGTTTTCGTCGTTGTGCTTAAGGAAATGCGGAATCAGTTCATGTTTTCAGCATAAGCACGGAAAAAGTAGGTTTTACTTTTTCCGTATTTCCTTAAATCAGTCCTTGCGCTTGTAATTGGGTGATTTCATCATCGGTAAATAGCCGCGAACGGGTATGAAAAGCTTTGCCGGTACTGCCTTCGAGTGAGAATGTGCCGCCGTGACCGTCAATCACGTCGATAATGAGCTGGGTGTGTTTCCAGTATTCGTATTGCGAGGCGCTGATGTAGAACGGTACGCCGCCGATATCGCCCAGATGTACGTCGTAGGCGCCGATGGTGAGGTCGGTCGGTAGATAGCAGTTGGCCGCGCTGTTGTCACAGCAGCCGCCGGATTGGTGAAACATCAGCTCGCCGTATTCGGCTTTGAGCTGGGCGATGAGTTCGAGTGTCGCCGGTGTGGCGATGACGCGTTCGACCATGGTTGTCTCCTGGGTATTTTTTATTGTGTATGAAACACACCCGCATTGCGCAGGTGTGTTTCATGGGTGCTTCATCGTTAATGCGACGAAATTTTATGATCGTTTGCCAAAGGCGTTTTCAAAAATCCCGACGATTTCGGCGTGTGAGGCTTGAACCGGATTGGTCAGGCCGCATACGTCTTTGAGCGCGTTGTCGGCGAGTGTGTCAAAGTCTTCGCGTTTGACGCCGAGTTCTTCCAATGATTTGGGAATGCCCACGATGTCGGCGAGTTTTTTGATCGCGGCAATCACGTCTAAATCTTTCAAGTCCGAGTTGTTCGCCCCTAAAACCTGACCCACTTCATTGAGGCGCTCGCTCGCAACGCTCATGTTGAAGGCTTCGACGTGCGGCAGCAGCAGGGCGTTACACACGCCGTGCGGTAAATCATAAAAGCCGCCCAATTGGTGCGCCATGGCGTGTACATAGCCGAGCGATGCGTTGTTGAACGCCATACCGGCGAGGAACTGTGCGTAGGCCATTTGCTCGCGCGCTTCTTTGTTGTTCGGCTCGCGTACGGCGGTTGGCAAATAGCGCGCCACCAGCGCGATGGCTTTGAGTGCACAGGCGTCAGTGATCGGTGAGGCGATGGTGGAGACGTAGGCTTCGACCGCGTGGGTCAATGCGTCCATGCCGGTGGCGGCGGTTAAGCCTGCGGGCATGCCTTCCATCAGTTCGGAGTCGTTGATGGAAAGGAATGGCGTGACGTTGCTGTCCACAATCGCCATTTTGACGTGGCGGCTCTCGTCGGTGATGATGGTAAAGCGGGTCATTTCGGACGCCGTGCCCGCCGTGGTGTTGATGGCGATCAAGGTCATTTGCGGTTTTTTCGATTGGTTCAGACCCTCGTAGTCCTCGATTTTTCCGCCGTTGCTGGCGACCAGCGCGATGCCTTTGGCGCAGTCATGCACGGAGCCACCGCCCAATGATATGATGAAATCGGCCTGCGCTTTGTTCAGTTGTTCCAAACCGGCGTTGACATTGCCCACGGTCGGATTCGGTTTGACGCCGTCAAAAATGACGTATTCAATGCCTTTTTCGGCCAAACGATCGGCGACTTGCTGCGCCATGCCCATTTGAACCAATGGGGCGTCGGTCACGAGAAAGGCTTTCTTAAAGCCCAGTTGTGCGATTTGGGTTAAACCTTCGGCCAATGCGCCTTGACCCAAAATATTGTTGCTTGGCATGAAAAATTGCGAAGTACTCATGGTTTTTCTCCTTTTGTCTTGGTCGTCCTTGTCACTTCATACGCATCGTATCATTGCATGATGGACGATTTAGGGGGAGTTGTTCTATCTTTGTGGCGCAATAATAGGGATGTATCTGTATGTTTTTGCGGATGTTTTTTTGCGTTGCGCAGTGATATAATGGATGAATTAACTCGGGACAGGTCTGGCGACCTGTCCCGTTGTTTTTCAGTGGTTTAGAAGAAGCCGAGTTTTTGCTCGGTGTAGCTGACCAACAGGTTTTTCGTTTGTTGGTAGTGGTCGAGCATCACTTTGTGCGTTTCGCGACCAATGCCGGATTCTTTGTAGCCACCAAATGCTGCGTGCGCCGGATAGGCGTGGTAGCAGTTGGTCCACACGCGACCGGCTTTGATGCCGCGACCCATGCGGTAGGCTACGTTGCCATTGCGCGTCCACACACCCGCACCCAGACCGTACAGCGTATCGTTGGCCAAAGCGAGCGCGTCGGCTTCGTCTTTGAACGTGGTTACTGCCAGCACGGGGCCGAAAATTTCCTCTTGGAAAATACGCATTTTGTTGTGGCCTTTGAACACGGTCGGTTGGATGTAGTAGCCATCCGCCAAATCACCCGCCATTTGCGCACGCTCGCCGCCGATCAGTACCTGAGCGCCTTCTTGTTTGCCCAAATCCAGATACGAGGTGATTTTGGTCATTTGCTCTTGCGAGGCTTGCGCGCCGATCATGGTGTCGGTATCAAGCGGGTTGCCTTGCTTGATTGCGGCGATGCGTTGCAGACAGCGCTCCATGAATTTATCGTAAATGGATTCATGGATCAACGCGCGCGATGGGCAGGTGCAGACTTCGCCTTGATTGAAGGCGAACAATACGAGGCCTTCGATGGCTTTGTCTAAGTAGCCGTCATCCTCAGCCATCACGTCTGGGAAGAACACGTTGGGCGATTTGCCGCCGAGTTCGAGCGTGGCCGGAATCAAATTATTGGCGGCGGCTTGCGCGATCACGCGACCGGTGGAGGTCGAGCCGGTGAAGGCGATTTTCGCAATGCGTTTGCTGGAGGCCAGCGGCATACCGGCTTCGCGGCCAAAGCCGTTGACGATGTTCAATGCGCCTGCGGGCAATAAATCGGCGATCAACTCAACCAATACGAGGATGCTGATCGGCGTTTGCTCGGCCGGTTTGAGAATCACGCAGTTGCCTGCGGCTAAAGCGGGTGCGAGTTTCCACGCCGCCATCAGAATCGGGAAGTTCCACGGAATGATTTGACCGACCACACCAAGCGGCTCGTGGATGTGATATGCCATTGTGTTTTCGTCGATTTCACTGATGCCGCCTTCTTGCGAGCGGACGCAACCGGCGAAATAGCGGAAGTGGTCAATCGCCAGCGGAATGTCGGCGTTGAGAGTTTCGCGGATCGGCTTGCCGTTGTCCACCGTTTCGGCGTAGGCCAGCAGCTCCAGATTGGCTTCCAAACGGTCGGCGATTTTCAGCAAAATATTGCCGCGCTCCGCTGCTGAGGTTTTGCCCCAGCGATCGGCGGCGGCGTGTGCCGCATCCAAAGCCAACTCGATGTCCTCGGCGGACGAGCGAGCGGCTTGGGTATATGGTTTGCCGGTGATCGGTGTCACGACGTCGAAATACACGCCTTTGGTCGGTGCGACCCATTTGCCGCCGATGAAGTTATCGTATTTGGCTTTGAATTTCAAGGGTGCGCCGCTGGTGTTGGGATGTGCGTAGATCATGGTTCGTCTCCTATCGTTAAGATTAAAATAAAAAGGGGTGCATATATTTGCACTTGGGCCAATCGTGACGGATCATGTCATACAGCAGGTTGAATTTAGGTTGAATGAATCTTTTCAACCCGTGCGCTGTGATGATTAACCCAATTGCGCCAGCTTTGCTGCCACCGCTGCGCGCCGTCCGTCGCCGGCGGGTAAGAGTTGCTCGAGCAAGGCCAAGATGTCGTATTCAGGCTCGTGGTACAGGGTGAATTGCCACAGTGCTTCGGTGTTGTGGTCTTTGAGCAGGCTGCGGATGACCAATTGGTGCAGGTAGTCTCGGTACTCGACGACTTCCGGCGCTTGCGATTGCGGCAGAACCGGGCGCTGGTACAGCGGCATAAGTTTGTCGCTCAAACCGTGCAAGGCGTATTGTTCAACCATCTGCGCATCGGTGGCGCACAGCGCAGGGGAGAGGTTCAGGCGGTAAGGACGTGCTTGCAACACATCGCCGACGTGTTGGCGCAGATGACTCATCTCAGATTTGAGCGTGGACATGGATACTACTTGATCGCCGTACACATACGCATGCAGGCGTTCCAAATTCAGACCTTCGGGATGCAGGGCGAGCACCAGCCAGATTTCTTGCAATCGTTTCGGTAAACTGGTTTGTCCGAGGTATACGCCGGCGTTCGAGCCGCACAGATTGAGGTGAAAATTCGGCTCGATTTGTACCTGTGACCACAGGTGCGAAATTTGCTGGGCGTAGTGGCTGACGGTGGCCAATGCCAACGGCGTGGCGTGCTGCCACGGCGCGCTGATGTCCAGCACCCCCGCCAATTGGCCGCTGGGCGCATGAACGATGGGTGCAGCGTAGCACACCCATTCGTGCAGGCTCGGGACGTAATGTTCGGCGGAGAAAATCGCGGTTGGTTTGGACAGACGCGCGGCCACGGCAACGGCGTTGGTGCCGATGCTGTGCTCGTCCCAACGGGCGGAGGGTATGAAGTGCGCTTTTTCCAGACGGCGTGCCATGACGCGATGCGAGGCCGTCCATTGCAATGTGGCGTGTGCGTCGCTCAAGCCGATGGCAAATCCGCTGTCTTCAACGGCGTGTTGCAGTTCGTTCAACAGCGGTTGGGCGATTTGATACAGGTGCGAGCGGATGAATTCGCGCCGAACCGCTTCCGGGTCGTCAATCGGCGCGCAGGTTTGGTTCACGCTGACATGCGGCGCAGAGCGTTTCCATGATTGTGTCAACCACGAGCTGTCTTCGGTGCGGTTGTGCTGCACAAAATGATGCCATTGCTGCTCGGTGTGCGTGCGCTGAGCACGCAGGCGATCGTTGCTACGCATAATTGTCTCCTCAGCAATCGATTCAGATCATCGATGTCCGGCGGTTTTTTTGAATACCGCTCTGCGACGTGTATGAACCCATCATACAATAAATCGGGTGCCAAGTTGCGTAGAAATGATGGAGGGGTGAGTTTGATTGGTTATTCTATCTTTTTGATTTTATTGAAAAATTATGAATGATTCGCGATGTGGTGCAGCAGCTTGTCCACGTCCAGCCGTCCTTCGCAAATGAGCTGTTCGTGATCATCCGTCAGCACGGGAATGCGCAGACCATAGCGTGATTCGAGTTCTGCGTCATCCTCAATGTCTTGCCAAACCAGATGCAGTAACTGGTGATTTTTTTGCGCCCATACCTGAATATCTGCCCACATGTCATGACACAGATGGCAGGTTTCACGGCCATACAAAAGCAGGGTCAGTGGTGCGCGGGGAGCGGACATTTACTCATCCACGCTCAGGGTGATGAATTGGCGGGTTTCGCCACGGATCACGTACAGCGCCACACTGTCGCCTGACCCTAAGCCTTGCGCCATTTGGTTCAATTGCGTGGTGCTGTTCAGCGGCGTTTGGTTGATGGATACGATCACATCGCCTGTTTGCAGACCGTTGGCCTGCGCTGAGCCTTGCACGCCGGTAATCAGAACGCCGCTACCGATGGCAAGGGCGTCTTTTTGCGCGGTGGTGAGTGTGCGCACGCGCAAGCCCAAACGCTGCCAAGTCCAACTGGCAGGCGTGGCCTGTGTTTTCGGATTGCTCAAGCTCAACTCAAGTGATTCGCCAGTGCGAAAGACACGAATTTTGGCCTGATTGTCCTGCCGCAAAAAGTCGGGCAAGGCGTTCAAATCGGATGCGTCAACAACGCTTTGAGTTTCCAGCGCGATAATCACATCGCCTTTTTGCAAACCGGCATTGGCCGCAATGCTGCCGCTACGCACCTGCGTGACCAATGCGCCCGCCATATTGGTCAATCCCAATGCGGCGCTTTGCGTTTGATCCAGATTGCGTGCGGAAAAACCGATTTGCGATAGGAAATTGATGGTTTCTGAGGCTTTGTCGTAGCCATCCGAACTGAGTTTGCCCAACGAGGCGTGACGGTACAAGCCCAGAGGGGCACGCGTTTGCGTCGAGTTGATGCCCAATACTTGACCGTATACATTGAGCAAAGGACCGCCGCTGTTGTCGCGGTTGGCGGTGACGTCGCTCACCAGGCCGATGGCGGGCGTTTGCGCGGGGGTGCTGACGATCACGCCGACGGAGACGCCTTTTTTGTTCGCACCGATGGCGATCACGCCTTCGCCTTCTTCAACCTGACGCGCCAATCCGATGGCGGGCAAGCCGTTTGCTGAAATTTGCAAAATCGCCAAGTCGTTTTTCGGCTCGGTACGGGTGACGCGCGCTTTGAATTGGCGCTTATCGGGCAAAATGACGAAAATTTCGTGTTTGCCTTTGACCCACTGATAATTGGTGGCGATTCTGCCGGTTGAGCTGATGATAAAGCCTGAGCCGGTGATGCGCTTTTTGACCACCGGAGCGGCTTGGCCACCTGCGTTCGGATGGTCCAAGAATATCGATGAGAGCGACTGATACACCGGATCGTCGGTGATGTCTTTGTACTGCTCAGGAATTTTGACTTTGACCCATTCCACGCCTTGTACTTGCACGATGGAGGGTGCGCTGTCGGTGACCAACTGATTGACATTCACCCCTGCTGCATGCGCGTTCAGCGAACAAAAACCCAAAAGCATCCAGCCGAACAGTCGATGTCGCTGTGCGTGCGGATGAAACGGACGGGCGAAGCGAGTGAGCAAATGCATCATTGGGTGTATGTGTGTGTATGGAAAATGAGGTATAAAGGTACTCGGTAAACGTTTTCTTAAGTCTTTGATATTATAACCAAATTTTCAATCACACATGGGCTTCAAGGCCGAATATTTTGTCTTTGGGCGCAGACATCAAAAAACCACGCGTTTACCGCGTGGTTTTCTGTACAAATATATCAATACAATGATTTAAGCAAAATTGGCAGCAACGAAATCCCAGTTGACCAAATTCCAGAAGCTTTCCACGTATTTTGGACGCGCATTGCGGTAGTCGATGTAGTACGCGTGTTCCCACACGTCACAGGTCAACAAGGCTTTGTTGTCTGTGGTCAATGGAGTTGCGGCGTTTGAAGTCGATACCAAGTCCAATTCGCCGGATGGGGTTTTGACCAACCATGCCCAGCCTGAGCCAAACGTGGTGACTGCACATTTGCTGAATGCTTCTTTGAATGCGTCGAATGAGCCCCATTTGGCATTGATCGCATCGGCCAATGCACCGGTGGGTGCGCCGCCGCCGTTGGGTTTCATGCTGTTCCAGTAGAACGTGTGGTTCCATACTTGCGCCGCATTATTGAAAATCCCGCCGGATGATTTTTTCACGATTTCTTCCAAAGACGCGTTTTCAAACTCTGTGCCTTTGATCAAGTTATTCAGGTTGTCCACATAGGCTTTGTGGTGTTTGCCGTAGTGGAATTCCAAGGTTTCTGCGGAAATGGTTGGCGCCAACGCGTCCATGGCATAAGGCAATGCGGGTAAAGTATGTTCCATAGTCTTATCCTTTAGTTCTCAATTAAAAATTATTCTGTCTCGGTGTGATTGACAGTGCCAACCACGCGTCCACGTGCGAGCTGGATCGTGATGCCATCGCCAGACTGCAACGTATCTGCATTATAAACGATACGTCCGGTTTGTGTTTGTACGTACGCAAAACCACGCTGGAGCACATTGTGCGGGTTGAGCTGTTGCAGGCTTTGTGCCGTATGGCGGGCGCGTTGCTCATGCTGTTGCAGCAAACGCTGCATGGCCTGTTGCAATAACTGCTGTTGATTGGCCAAGGCATCGGCGTGGTGGGGAATATCCGGCTGCGCACGTTGCCAATTGCGCGCGGCGTATTGCCAACGCTGTTCGGCGTGTGTCAACTGTCGTGAAAAGCTGTGTTGCAGTTGCGTCCACAACTGTCTGATGTGCAATTGCTTGTGCGTGAGCTGCTGCGCCGGTGTGAGCAATCCGAAAGTGGCGCGATCCAAACGCTGCTCCGCCTGCGTTTGCGTGTGGCGCATGGCGCGTTGCAGCGCGCGCAGGCTGGCGGACAACTCGGCTTGCCAATCGGCGTGGCTCGGGCTGCTGATGAGTTCGGCTGCGGCGGTTGGTGTCGCCGCGCGCTGGTCGGCGACGAAATCGGCAATCGTGGTGTCGGTCTCGTGACCCACACCGCTGATGGTCGGCAGGCGGCTTTTGAAAATCGCGTGCGCGACTTCCGGCTCGTTAAACGCCCATAAATCCTCCAGACTGCCGCCGCCACGGATGATGAGTAGGGCGTCCAATTCCTTGTTTTGATTGGCCAATGTGATGGCGCGCGCGATTTGTGGTGCGGCGGATTCGCCTTGTACCAGCGTTGGATACAAAAATATTTCGATGTGCGGCGCGCGGCGTGCCAAGGTATGTGCGACGTCGCGCAAAGCGGCGGCCTGCGGTGAGGTCACGACCCCGATTTTTCGTACAAAATACGGGAGGCCTTGCTTGGTGTTCGGATCGAATAATCCCTCGCGTTCAAGCTGTGCCTTGAGTTTGAGAAAACGCTCGTACAGCGTGCCCAAACCTGCGGGACGCAGGGTTTCGACGGTGAGCTGAAAATCGCCACGCGGTGTGTACAATCCGGCAGAAACGTAGGCTTGCACGGCATCGCCTTCGCGCGGTTGCCAATTGAGCAGATTGATTTTTTGGCGAAACATCACCGCGCGTACCTGCGCTTTTTCATCCTTGAGCGAGAAGTACCAATGTCCGCTGGCTGCGCGTGTGAGATTGGAAATTTCGCCCTGTACCCACAGCAGCGGCACATTGCGCTCCAGCAGTGCGGCGATGCGTTGATTCAGCTCGGTGATGCTCAGATATTGCTCGGCCATGCGTTCGCCCAAAGTCACAAAGTTTAATCCAGTAATTCAAATACCATGATGACGCTTTCGCGTACTTGGACGTCCTGCGGCTCAATATCGGCTTTGGCCACCGACATCATGGGCGCGGAGTCATAGCCGCCGCCATAGGCGCGTGGTGAGATGCCATTGAGGCCGCTCATGTCGCCATAGACGATTTCCTGTACTTTGCCCAACTGCACCAGAGCAGTGGAGGCCAGTGTGTGTGCGTTGTTTTTCGCTGCGATGACCGCGTTTTGCAAGGCCTGCTGGCGCAGCACTTCGGGGCTTTTGAGCGAAAACGAGACTTGAAATTCCGCATTGCTTTGGCTGTGCGACATCAGCTCAACCAAATCGTTGAGCACCTGTTTGTTATGGTCCAGAACCACGTTCATGCGGTGTGAGGCTCGATAGCCGATGTCAATGCTCTGACCATTTTCGTATTTGGTCTCGGTATGGATCGAAAAATCGCTGGTCTTTAACTCGATGATGGGCAATTGCGAGGCCTGCACACTGCTTTTCAAGCGTTCGGTGGTGCTGTTGAGCTGATTAACCGCCGTGGCGTACTCTTTGGCAACGCCCGTGATGTTTAACGACAAGGTGGCGGTATCCGGTTCGGCTTGGGCTTGACCTTCACCGTAGACTTTCAGTAAGCGCATAATAAGCTCCCTCGGCTCTCGTTGGTTATGTGCGGTTTCATTGTACCAGCAATGGGTGCAACAAGCGTTGCGGCTGCGCTGCTGGATAAAATGGTTGGCGCACGCGATGAATATAAAATACGCAGATGGACGCGCTAAATCGCGTATAATTCTCGATGATTATTTTTAACACAATGGAGCGATTATGTATTCTGAAGACGATAAAGACAACGATCAGCGGTTTGTATTGGGCTTGCTGGCAGGGATTGTGACCCTATTGGTCGGTAGCGTGATTACGTTTGGCGCCTACGTCGGTAGCGGTGGTGGTAGTGATGCGGCCAAAGCAGGCGCAGCCGGAGCAAACGGAGCCGCAGCCACCGCGACAGCAGCACATGGCGCAGCAGCAACCGATGCCAACGCGACGACAGCAGCAGCGACTACCGATGCCGGCGCAGCGGCAGCCACTGGTGCAGCAGGTGCGGACGAAGCCAAAGTCGTGGTTGAAAACGGCGTGGTGAAATTCTACTTCGCTTCGGGTAAATCCGATCTGGCCAAAGGCGGCAACGAAGCATTGGCCGAAGTGGTCAAAGGCGTGAAAGCTGGTCAAAAAGCCGTGATCTCCGGCTACCATGACAGCACCGGCAATCTGGCGCAGAACCAAGAATTGGCGAAAAAACGCGCGTTTTCGGTGCGTGACGCATTGGTCGCACTGGGCGTACCTGCGGAACAAATCGAATTGAAAAAACCGGAACAAAGTGCCGGTAGCGGCGACAACGCCGAAGCGCGTCGCGTGGAAGTGGTGTTGAGCAAGTAATTCAATTGCTCCGCTCAGCAAAAAGCCTCTCGAATTTCGAGAGGCTTTTTTATGGCTGATGCTTCAGTTTTTAATTACTCACACGAGTTCCTGCAGGTGGGGTGAAGCTGAAGGTTCCTGCGGACACGCCCGGATTTTTGGTAAAGCCGGAGAAGAACAAAATCGTGGTCTGACCCAAGTTATCGTACAGCACCACTGCATCCGGCACGCCGTTTTTCATACCGATGTTCACGCTGGAGAAGCTCGATTGTCCTTTCGGTTTGGCATGTACCCAGCTACGACCGTCGCGCTCGCCTGCGTCGGTCAAGGTGAAATTCTGTGACAAATCACCGCTGCCGAACAACACTGCGGCAGGTGATGAGCCGATGGCGCTGCCCAGTGAACGCTTGGTCACCTGTTTCAAATCTTTGTCGTACATGGTCAGGGTTTTACCATCGCTGACCAAAATTTGTTGATACGGTTTGCTGTAGGTCCAGCGAAATTTACCCGGACGTGAGAATACGAATGAACCGGAGCTGGATTTCACGCTTTTACCTTTGACCTGCTGGGTGAAATTGCCCGAGGCCGATTTAAAATCCTTGTTGAAGTTTTGCAAATCTTCAATCGCACCGGCTTGCGCCATGCCGATGGCGCCGGCGCACAGCCCCAGCAGAATCGCTGTGCGTGCAACATAAACGGTGTGTAGACGATTTTTGAAAAATTTCATGTAAATCCTTTCATGGTTGCTTGTCTTTGATGTGCCTTTTTGTGAACGGACGTGAATCAACGTGCATAACGTGTATAAACGTGCGTAAACATGAAAAACGGCTGTTCACTGATTTTGCTCTGCGCTACCGCGTTTGAGGTCGCGTCATTGGCAAGCACGGGCATACTAACAAATAAATCGGGAGAAACGTTGACCATTTTTGTCGAGAAAAGCATAACTTTACACTGATGGAGACATTGTGCGCAGTGATCGACCGGTGCTCCATACCTTGTACAATTGAGCGGGCTGCGCATTATACCCGTGATCGTCCGTGTATATGAAACAGCGGAGCGAGCACAATCGACAAAGCTGAACAAGAATACCCATGACAGGATAAAATGCGATAAAACCGTTGAAACTAAAGGGCTATTTATGGCGAACAACATCAATGCAGAGCAAATCAAACTGGTCTTTTTTGATATAGACGAAACCTTGTATGTCAAAGATAAAGCCTATGTTCCGCCCAGTGTGTACACCGCCATTCGCAAGCTCAAGGAGAACGGCATTGTCCCGGGAATCGCCACGGGTCGCGCGCGCGGCGTGTTTCCGCGTGTGATTAATGAGCTGATCGAACAAGAAAACATTGACATGATGGTCACCATCAATGGTCAGCACAACAGTTATCAAGGCAAGGTGATCGAGCGCCATCCGATAGCCATCGCCAAAATCGAGCGACTGATTGAATTTTTCGAGCAGCACCGAATCATTTACGCGTTTATCAGCAACGACCGCATTGCGGTATCGGGCATCACACCGGAGATGCAAGCGGCGCTGAACCCGATCACTACTGATTATGTGGTGGACAAACAGCATTATCGGCAGCATGAGGTGTATCAGATGCTGGCGTTTTACGACGCCAGTCAGGACGCACAGATTCAAGCGTCTGGGGTTTTGGGAGAGGATCTGAAAGTTCTGCGCTGGCATGAATACTCGGTGGATGTGCTCGAAGATGCCGGCTCGAAAGCGCGCGGTATCGATACCATTGCGCGGCATTTGGGCTACACCGCTGCCAATGTGATGGCGTTTGGCGACGGCATCAATGATCGCGAGATGATTGCGCATGTGGGGCTGGGCGTAGCGATGGGCAATGCCATTCCCGAACTAAAACGAGTTGCCCAATACGTCACCAGTGATATTGAGGACGATGGGATACTCAATGCGTTGGTTGCTTTGGGAATGATTGATGGATTTGAGCGGTAATTTTAAAAATGATTTCAAGATTGCACCCGCAAAGTGGGCGGCATCGTACCCGTCCAGTTCTGAAAGGCGCGGAAGCATGAATGGGATTTTCAAAGTCCCATCAACAAAAATCGCGTTTACTTAGGCGTTGAGTCTTGATCCTCCGATTGAGTCACTGTTCCGTGTTGCGCCAGCCGCGCGGCCAGGATGCTGAGGGCGGCGTAGGCTTCGCCCAGCGTGGCGTCGTGTGCGGTCAGGGCGGTGGTTTGGGCTTGTA
The DNA here is from genome assembly GCA_964502825.1 of uncultured Hydromonas sp. Taxonomy (GTDB): domain Bacteria; phylum Pseudomonadota; class Gammaproteobacteria; order Burkholderiales; family Burkholderiaceae; genus CTSOIL-112. The sequence goes on from CAZCYS010000012.1 coordinate 15,089, forward strand.
CCACAGCGGTGTCGCCGCGAGCGGCGGGGCCGGTGAGTGCCGCTTGGGAGCCGAGGGCTTGCAGGTTAGCGGCGGCGCGTTGCACGAAGCCGTTGCTCAGAGTGGGTACATATTCGGCGGGTACGCCTGCGTGTTGCCACAGTTCGCTGGCGGCGGCGTGCAGCACGGGCAGGAAGTTGCTGGCGAGCACGGCGGCGGCGTGGTAGAGGGGCTTGGCTTCGGCGGTGAGGGGAAAGCACTGGGCGCCGATGGCGTGGTAGGCGCGCTCGGCTTCGGTGCGGGCGGTGGCGTCGCCTTCCAGCGCGCACAGCGTGCCGGGGAACTGGCTCACCGATTGAGCCACTTGCGCAAAGCTGAAGGCGGGGTGTGTGCTGGCGGTGTGCCAGCCTTGTGCCGCCAGCGGCGCTAATAAATCAGCAGACCAGTAGCCGCTGGCGTGCCAAGCGATGGCGGGCGAATGGTGTAGTGCCGCCAGCGCGTGTGCGGCGGCACTGATCTGTCCATCGGGCACGGCCAGTAGCCAGACGTGGGCGGGCGGCATGTGCGCCAGCTGTGCCACGGCTTGGCCGGCGCCGATTTCGGCCACGGCGGCTTGGGCGCTGGCGGTGCTGCGGGTGTGCACGGCCTGCACGGTGTAGATGCTGTGGATATGCCACAGATGCGCGAGTGTGCGACCGAGGTGACCCGCGCCAATCAGATTCAGGGTGGGGGCGGTGTGTTGTGTCATGGTATGAGTATGGTTGTGGATCGTGGATCCGTGGCTACTCGGTGCGAGTTGCCGTAGGATGGTTTGGTTCAAAAAACGCGCACGCCACGGATTCTTCACGAGTGCGGGCGAACGGCGGCAGGCTTTGCCAAATGCGTCCACCGTACTTTTTGGTCACCAGCCGTGTGTCGCAAATCATCAGCACACCACGGTCGGATTCCGAGCGAATCAGCCGTCCCGCGCCTTGTTTGAGGTTGATGACCGCTTGCGGCACTTGATAGGCCATGAAGCCATTTTCGCCGCGCTCTTCAATGACTTTTAAACGTGCCGCCAGCACCGGATCGTCCGGCGGCGCGAACGGCAGTTTGTCGATGATGACCAATGATAATGCGTCGCCGCGTACATCCACGCCTTCCCAAAAGCTTTGCGAACCGATCAATACGGGATTTTTCGCCGAGCGGTATTGGTTGAGCAGCTCGGTGCGCGAGGCTTCGCCCTGAATCAACACCGTCCAATCCAGACCATGCTCCTCAATTTGTTCGGTCAGCCATGCGCCGTAGCGTTTGACCGCCGCCAATGTGGTGCAGAGCAAAAATGCGCGGCCATTTGAGGCGCGCAGCATCGGCCAGATTTTTTGCAATACGGCATTGCCATAGCTACGCTCGTGTGGCTCGGGCAGGCCGTTGGGCACATACAGCAGGCTTTGTTGGGCAAAATCAAAGGGGCTGTCCCACGCGGCAGTGTGCGCGTCGTTCAAACCCAATTGTTCTTTGAACAGGCCAAAGTCGCCGCGCACCGACAGGGTGGCGGAGGTGAAAATCCATGAGCGCGGATGCTCGGATTCGCGCTGGCGCGTGAACGGCTCGGCGACCGACAGCGGCGTGGCGTTCAGCCGCACGGTGTGCGAAAACGCCTCGACCCAGCGCACCATGTCGCTGCTGTTGATTTGTCGCCACTGCGTGAATTTTTCGGCCAATTCTTGCAGACGCACCGCTAATTGTTCAATGGTTTCGGCGCGCTCGGTCGCTGGTTCGATGGTTTTGAGCGTGTTCTCAATCGTGCTGTGCAAATGATCGAGCGCGGGCCAAATCGGTGAGGTGTCGGGCAGTTGCGCCACGCTCCAGCGGCCATTATCGCCACAGGCAATGCGCACGTCTTTCGCCGCGCGCTCCAGTGTGTCTTTGACCTCGCGCCAATCGGTCGCGTCGCGGGCGTGGGTGATGCCCTCGGCGAGCAAATCACGCGCCAAATCAATCACTTGTGCCGTAGATACCTGCTGGCCAAAAAACACGCTGGCGACTTCGGGTACTTGGTGCGCCTCGTCAAACACCACGGTGTTGACCGCGGGCAGCAGCTCGGCAATGCCTTCTTCGCGCAGCATCACATCGGCAAAAAATAAATGATGATTCACCACGATCACGTCGGCGGCCTGCGCGTCTTTGCGTGCCTGCATGACGAAGCATTCTTTGTGGTTCGGACAATCCGAGCCGAGGCAGTTTTCGCGGGTTGAGGTCACTTGCGACCAGACCATCGCGTCATCCGGTATGTCCGGCCACTCGGCTTTGTCGCCGCGTTTGACGTGGTGTAGGTCTTTTTTGATGCGCTTGAGGTGCTTGGCATCGTCGCGTCCGAGCAGACGGCCATTCATCAACACACGGTCGAGATGATAATGGCAAACGTAATTGGCGCGGCCTTTGAGCAGGGCGATGGTCACGGGTGCGCCGAGCGCGTCGCGGATGGTCGGCAGATCGCGTTCAAAGAGTTGATCTTGCAGGGTTTTGGTTCCCGTTGAGATGATGGCTTTGCCGCCCCACAGCAGCGTTGGAATCAGGTAGGCGAAGGTTTTGCCCGTGCCGGTTCCGGCTTCGAGTATCGCGCTGCTGACGTTGTTCAGGGCGTGCGTGACCGCCTGCGCCATTTCGAGCTGCTCGGGGCGGGCGTTGAAATACGGCAGTTTTTGCGCGAGCGTACCGCTCTCGCCAAAGATTTGTTCGAGTTGGTGGGATTGGTCGAAAGGTAATTTGAGTGAGGACACGGGCGGTACTTATGGTGAGTTTTTTTGTAAAGTCGGTTGGATTATGGTGTGGCATTGAGAATACTGAGGTAATTTTCAATGTCTTTCGGGTCTTTCATCCATTCCCGCAGTACATCTTGATAGTACTGACATTCTTTTTGATATACCTCTGGGCTATACTGGTATTTATTCGGAGTGCTTTGGACTTCTGCCTGAATTTGTGGGTAATACGGTGAGGCGAGTAACAGCTGTCGATAGTGTGGATAGCTTGTCCAAAATTGCTTGACCAGTTGTTGGTGTGCCATGCGTTGCGGCCGTGGAACGGCAGCGCAGTAAACCAGCATATCGTCCGTCAGTTCGTAGATGCGCCGTAGTACATTGAGTTTTTTAATTTCAATTTGTTCGGCGGATAGAGCTGCGGGCGTGGTCGGGCTGGGGGGCAATGTGGTGGTTGGTTTCTTGGTCGAGGATGCCGCTGGCACACCCGCTTGGAACTCTGGGACACGATTTGGCGAGCTGACGCAGGCGCTGATGAAGGCAATGGATAGTAATGGTATCCAAAATAAGCGACGAGGCATTTTTCTCTCCCAAAAAGATTACGAAATGAGTTGAAGTCAGGTCAAGCGAGGGCGCAGGAGGCGTGTGTTGCGCTGTTTGCGAGTGTCAGGGCGCTTGCTCGATGGCTGGCTGTGGCTGTTGTGCCTTTAGGATGCGCTGTCTTTTGATTTCCTCGATGCGCTTGACTTTTGCATTGTAGTCTTCGACGTTCTGCGCACGCTGGGCGGCTTTGGCGGCTTCTTGGGCTTTGGCTTGCGCGAGTTTTTCGGCGTGGGCTTTTTGTCGCGCCGCGTATTCGGCGGCGTTGCGCGCGCGTTCAGCCGCTTTGGCAGCTTCTTTTTGCTGATAAGCTTTTACTTTTTGCATCAGGGCGACACGCTGTTGCTCTGCTTGTGCTTGGCGAATGTAGAGGCGCGCCGCGCTGCGTTCGATTTGCGCTTGATCCCAAATTTGGTTGCGGATGTTGGCTTGCTGATCCAAGCAGCGATTGACAAAAAATTGTCGGTAGCAGGCGGCTTGGTTGTTTTTGAGTTCGATATCGGCTGCGTTTTGGCGGGCAATGGCGTCGCGCTCAATCTGCTCGGCTTGCGCCATGTTGTTGATTTGGGCGGCGCTGCTTTGCAGATTTTGCGGGGACAGCGGGTCGTTGGCGATGGTTGATTGGGTGTGTTGTTGTGTATTGGCGCAGCCCAATAGCAGTAAAGCGGCGCAAATTGTGGCACAATACGCGGCTGTTTTTCGGATGCTCTGCGTCCGAAAAGTATTTGAGTGAACACTCAATGAATGAATTAACCGCTTGATTTTTAATAACATAAATGGATACACCGATGAATGCTGTCGCCAATGAAACCCTTGCAACTACCACAGTCGCCACGGCCGAAGAAACCTTGAAGGCTCGTATTATCCCCCAAATCGCCAGTGATTTGGGAATTCGTGTCGCGCAAGTGATGGCCGCCGTGCAATTATTGGATGAAGGCGCGACGGTGCCGTTCATTGCGCGTTATCGTAAGGAGGCGACCAATGGTTTGGATGACACGCAGTTGCGTGATTTGGACGAGCGCCTACGTTATTTGCGCGAATTGGAGGAGCGCCGTAGTGCGATTTTAAAATCCATCGATGAGCAGGGTAAATTGACCACGGAGTTGCACGCGGCGATTGATGCGGTGATGACCAAGCAATTGCTCGAGGATTTGTATCTGCCGTATAAGCCGAAACGTCGCACACGGGCGCAAATCGCTCGCGAAGCGGGCTTGGAGCCGTTGGCGTTGGCATTGTTGGCCGATCCGACGCTCAATCCCGAAACTGAGGCGGCGAAATATTTCAACGCCGAAGCGAATATCAACGATGCCAAAGCGGCGCTGGACGGCGCGCGTGATATTTTGGCCGAGAATTTTTCGGAAAGCGCCGAATTGCTGGCGCATCTGCGGGGCTATTTGAACAAAAACGGTGTGGTCTATGCGAGCGTCATCGAGGGCAAGGAGGCCGAAGGGCAGAAGTTCCAAGACTACTTCGCCTACTCCGAAAACTATGCCAGCATTCCGTCGCACCGCGCGTTGGCGATGTTTCGCGGGCGCAACGAGGGCGTGCTGAGTGTGCGTTTGGGATTGGACGAATCATTGGAGTCGCAAACGCCACACCCATGCGAAGGTTTGGTCGCGCAGCAGTTTAATATCAAAGATTTAGGCCGTGCTGCCGATGCGTTTTTGCTCAACTGCGCCCGCTGGGCGTGGCGCGTCAAACTGCAACTGCACCTGGAAACCGAATTACTCGGCACGCTGCGCGAAGCGGCAGAAACCGAGGCGATCAATGTTTTTGGCAAAAACCTGCGCGACTTGCTGCTCGCCGCACCAGCGGGGCAAAAAGCCATCATCGGTCTGGATCCGGGCATTCGCACGGGCGTGAAGGTCGCGGTGATCGACGCGACCAGCAAACTGCTGGCGACCGACACGATTTACCCGCACCAGCCGCGTAATGACTGGGATGGCTCGATCAATGCCTTGCTTAAACTGGTTAAACAACACAACGTCGGGCTGATCGCGATTGGCAACGGCACAGCCAGCCGCGAAACCGAAAAACTCGCTGCAGACGTGATCAAAATCGTTGGTAATGGCGTGCAAAAAATCGTCGTGTCCGAAGCAGGCGCATCGGTGTACTCCGCTTCCGAGTTGGCCGCCAAAGAGTTTCCGGATTTGGACGTATCCTTGCGTGGCGCGGTGTCGATCGCGCGTCGATTGCAAGACCCCTTGGCCGAATTGGTCAAAATTGATCCGAAATCCATCGGCGTGGGTCAATATCAGCACGACGTGAATCAGCGCGAATTGGCGCGTGCACTCGATGCCGTGGTTGAGGATTGCGTGAACGCGGTGGGTGTGGACGTGAATACCGCATCGGCGCAGTTGCTCGCGCGCGTGTCCGGACTGAATACAGTGCTGGCGAAAAACATCGTCGAATACCGTGAGGCGAACGGCGCGTTCGTCAATCGCCAATGGCTGAAAAAAGTGCCGCGTC
>CAZCYS010000013.1:0-19346 GCA_964502825.1 uncultured Hydromonas sp.
GTGATGAAAAACACCAAAATCAAAATCGTTGCCAAAATCGAAGTCAGCCAAGCCAGCGGCAATTCACCCAACAAAGCAAACAAAGCCTGTGAACTGTTTTGACCCGCCACTTCGGCCAAACCCGAGCCATTGAAAATCTCACTGTACAAAGCCGCGCCGCCGAACACACTGAACCACGCAAAGCCCAGTAATGTTGGCGCAATCACCACGCCGAGTAAAAATTGGCGAATCGTGCGTCCACGCGAAATGCGCGCGATGAACAAACCGACGAACGGCGACCACGCAATCCACCACGCCCAGTAAAACACCGTCCAGTCACCCACCCATGCCGAATCACGGAACGGTGTCAGGCGCAAACTCATGCGCACCAATTCACTCAAATACGCACCCAGCGTCGAGGTCAAGGTGTCAATAATCGCCACGGTCGGCCCAAAGACAAATACCAGCAGCGCCAAAAAAGCCGCCAGCAGCAAATTGGCCTGCGACAACCATTTCACCCCGCGATGCACGCCCGTGACCGCTGAAATCAAAAACAGCGCCGTGACCACCACAATAATAACCGCCTGCCAAAACACCGACACCGGCAAACCGAATACCGTGTTCAAACCGCTGTTGATCTGCGACGCACCCATACCGAGTGACGCCGCCACACCAAAGGCCGTCGCCACCACCGCCATCACATTAAACACCGGTGAGAGCTGCTGCGCCCAGCGCCACGGCAAGGTGCTGGTAGCCGAGCTGACCAAGGCCTTGCTACCGCGACGAAATTGAAAATACGCAATTGACAAGGCCACCACGCCATAAATCGCCCACGGATGCAAACCCCAGTGGAAGAATGAATAACGCATCGCCGCATTTGCCGCCTCCGGCGTACCGTTGACGATACCCGGCGGCGCACTGCGGTAATGCAGCAGCGGCTCCGCCACGCCCCAATACACCAAACCAATCCCCATACCGGCGGCAAACAACATTGCAAACCATGACAGCAGCGAAAACTCCGGCTCCTCATCCTCCGCGCCGAGCTTCAAATCACCGTAGCGACTCAAGGCCAAAAAAGCCGATAACAGAACCAGGCCAAACACCACCCACAAATACAACCAACCAAAGTTTTTGGTCGCAATGACCAAAGCCTGATCAAACGTGCTGCCCAATGAAGCCGGAGCAATCAGCCCCCACAGCACAATCAGAGCAATCAATCCCGCTGAAATCAATAATTGCATCAATTATTCTCCTTTTTAACAATGGCGCTCATTTCGATCAACGGACCGAACAAAAAAATGGCTAAGGAAACGCAAGCCGCACACGCCGCAGATTTTCAAAGACAGTCGGCACACACTTTCTCGTATGTATAATCATCGGTTGCCGACAGCAGGGGGCTATGCTAACAAGCGAATGGGGACATTTCGCGGAGGGGATAGAGTGGGCGCAGACACATTTTTGGAGATCAAGCCACACAAATGTGAAGCCAGAAAAAGACACGATCCGTCAGCGCGCAATCGCAAGCACCATGAAAAAACCCCGCATAAGCGGATGTTATGCGGGGTTTTCCAAACAAAGCAATATAAACAACGAGTGATTACTGACCGTATTTTTTCGTCACCACCCATTGTTGAACAATGGAGAAAATATTGCTGACGACCCAGTACAATACCAAGCCAGCAGGGAAGAAAAAGAAGGTAAATGCGAACATAAACGGCATAATCCACATCATTTTTTCCTGCGTCGGGTCGGCCGGTTTCGGATTCAACCACGTTTGCAGCAACATCGTCGCCACCATCAACACCGGCAAGATGTACCACGGATCCGGTACGGACAAATCCTTAATCCAGCCAATCCACGGTGCGCCACGCATTTCGACCGAAGATTGCAATACATAAAACAAGGCAATGAACACCGGCATTTGCACCAAAATCGGTAAACAGCCACCCGCCGGATTGACCTTCTCGGCACGATACAAAGCCATGGTCTCTTGATTCAACTTCATTTTGTCGTCGCCGTATTGCTCTTGCAACATCTTGATTTTCGGCGCTAATTTACGCATTTTCGCCATCGATTTATAGCTCGCCGCTGCCAATGGGAAGAACGCCAATTTCACCAAAATCGTCAAAGCCACAATCGTCCAGCCCCAGTTCGGGATAAAGCTATGCAAAAAGCTCAGGAACCAGTGCAGCGGTTTGGCAATGATGGTCAACCAACCGTAATCCACCGACAAATCCAAGCCCTCGGCGATGCCCGCCAATACTTTTTGATCTTGCGGACCGACGTACAGTTGAGAATTAAAGCTGGTTTTCGCACCCGGCGCAATTTCGCCCAAGCTGATGCGTTCACCCACACGATACACGCTGTCCAGCGGTGTGCTGCCACTTTGAATCACACCGGTGTAGAAGGTACGCTCGCGCGTTTCCGGTACCACCCACGCGCTGACAAAATAATGTTGCAACATTCCGACCCAGCCGGTTTTGGCTTGCGTGGTGTAGTCTTGCTTACCTTTGGCGATGTCCTCGAAGTGCACTTTCTTGAATTTATTGTCTTCGTTATACACCACCGGACCGGTGTAGGTCACATAGAACTGCGAATCACCGATTTGTGAACCGTCACGCACCAACTCCATATACACATCCGGTTTGATCGCTTGTGCCGAGCCGTTTTCGACTTCGTAATTCACATCCATCAAATAGCTGCCGCGTTTGAGCGTGTAGGTTTTTTTCAAAGTCACACCGTTGTTTTGCGCACTCAGTACCAGCTTGGCCTCGTTTTGACCCTCTTGCAACACAGCAGATGGCGTATCGGCGGTAAATGGCGTGGTGTGATCCAGTCCCACATCGGTCAGACCGCTACGTCCGGCGTACATCTCATTTGGCGAAATCACTGCCGGATCATGAGTTTTCGAGTTGAACAATACCGTGTTCAACGCGTGATTTTTTGAGTTGAAAAATTGCTTGAGCATGGCATACTGCACCACACCGCCTTGGGTATTGATATTCAACTGCAATACGTCGTTTTCCAACACCAACGGCTGGCCGGATAGGCTCAACGCACCGGTTGGCGTTGCCGTACCGCTGGCACCGGCTGCCGGCGCAGCATTCGCAGGCGCCGTGCCCGTATTGGTCGTCGCATTTTGTGTGGTCTGAACCGCAGTTTTCGGCGCAAGCGATGCTTGATAATTGCTCCACAGCAGAATCAATGAGGATGCGAATATCAACCACAACATCGTGCGCGGGTTAAAATTTTTCATAAACGGTCTCTTCTATAATATTCCGGCCCAAGCCATCTTGAGCCGACAAACTGAACAATCAAAGCGGCAATTATACCAATACTCCGGCGGCTTTCGGCGGGTTTTCATCGACGCAATACCCGATGATTCGCCTCGCTTGACCTTCAATGGCAGCCGCAGTCGCCATGATCCGAATGTTTCGGTGCCTTTTCAGGCACCGGATCCCAACCACCCGCCGAACCGGGATGACAACGGCCAATGCGCCGAATCGCCAACCACGAGCCTTTGAGCACGCCGTGCCGTTCGATCGCGATCAAAGCGTAACGCGAACAAGTCGGCTCAAAACGGCAATGATTCGCCATCAACGGACTGATGGCCAATTGATACGCCCGCACCAACAGCAATAAAATGCGTTTGAACAGATTGGAAAGCGCTTGTATGCTGGTTTGTAAGAGATTCATCGGCTCAATTCTCGCCTTTGACTGGATTGGGTGCGATATTAGCGGATGCCTGCATTGGCAGAGCCGCCGAGCGTCGACTCATCTGCATGGCGAAATCCTGCCCCTGCGCAAACAAATCGGCCAATTGCGCCGCCCACTGACGCTTTTGGTTTGGACTGAGCGGCACACCGTTGATCGAACGATTCAAACGCACGACCCACAGACCGGCACTCAATTGTCCCGCATTTTGTCGAAAATGCTCACGCGCCAAACGTTTGATCAGATTACGTCGTACCGCGTGTTTGGCAAAACGCTTGGACACCACCAAACCAAGTTGCGGCCAAGCCTGTGTTAAATCGCTATCGGGGGAGTGATTGGATGAAGTTTTTTTCGCGCCCGCACGATGCGCCATAAAATGCAGCACAAAGTCATCGGTGCGCGCACACACGCGCATGCGCAAAGCGGATGCAAATGCATCCGCTTTAGTGATTTTGCGTGTTCGGGGCAAACCGAACGATTTGATGTGCTGGGCAATCATACAAACATTCATACATCCATTGAGCGAATATGAGCCATTCATTCACGTCATCTACCGCAGTAAATCATACGACGATGGCTATGCCGTGACGTATCTGCGTAAACGCGTGTATTCGATCAGCCGATGTATGACAGTAATGACATGAATCAGCGCAATCAATGATTAAACAGCCAAGCGTTTGCGGCCTTTGGCACGACGCGCGTTCAATACAGCACGACCGCCGGCCGTTTTCATACGAGCGCGGAAACCGTGGGTGCGTTTGCGGCGAACAACTGAAGGTTGGTAAGTACGTTTCATGATTTTTATCCAAACAAAATTTCAAAATTCTTTCAATAACTCAAACACCAACGATTGAGCAAGCCCTGCTCTACTGATTTACCCGCTTTGTTTGCTCATGACGAGCATCCATTGTCCATTGGACAGCAAATAAATGAAAACAGATCGGCTCATTGAGTTTCACAAAACCCGCCAGCGTTTACGAACCTGACATTAAACCTGATTTTTTTAATAAAAGCAAGAACTTAAAGCGGCAACCCCTAACAAAAGCGTTGTTTTTGCGAAAACTGTGGATAACTTTTTAAAAAATTCGTCAAAGCGTGTAAAATAACCCACAGATACTCAAAATTGCCCGCCATTATATTTCGCGCTCGACACATTTTTACAATCAAGAGCCACACAGCGATTGAGAGATTGAACGCTATGGGTTTTTGGGTACGATCACCGCTTTAGAATGTCCGTTTTAGGATTTCGATCCGCACTTTTTCAAGCAATGGCATCCATCGGATCGATGGCGCATTCGGCGTATTTGCTTATTTTACAGTTTAATTTGGATACTTCGGCTCATGACCTGTCAACTGACGCGTCATTGGCCGACCCTTTATTTTTTAGAAATACATTATGTTGCACTTTTGGCAAGCCTGCTCCAACCAACTTCAAAAAGAATTGACCCCTCAGCAATTCAAAGCATGGATCGTGCATTTATCGCCCGAATCCTATGATGAAGCCACACACCTGCTGACCATTTCAGCCGCAACCCGCATCAAGGCCGAAAGCTGCGCCCGTCAATTCGGCTCACGCATTCAGATGCTGGCACAAGAATATTGGGGGCAAGCGGTGCAGTTGCAATTCGTGGTGCGCAGCAAAAACGCCAAAAGCAGCGTTAAATCACCGAAAACAACCGGCTCAACTGCTGAAATTGGCGCTGAAAATACGCCAACGACCACAAAAAAATCATCGACTAAGCATCCCGTCACCCATATTGACGCGGATTCGATTGAACCCAACACTGACACCAAAACCCACCAAGTGAGCGTTGAACCTCACGAAACCAGCAGCTCACGCAAAAACAAAGAAAACAATCTGTACAAAAACCACCATTTGGATAAAAACCTCAATTTCGACACGCTGGTAACGGGCAATGCAAACCAAATGGCGCGCATGGTCGGGCTGGAGGTCATCAAGCAGTTGGGGCAGCGTTACAACCCGTTCTTTATCTACGGTGGTGTGGGCGTAGGCAAAACGCACCTGATGCAAGCCATCGGTAACGAGGTGTATCGCCTCGATCCGAGCAAAAAAATTCGCTATCTATTCGCCAACACCTACGTCAGCGAAGTAGTCAAAGCCTATCAAAAAAATCAGTTTGAAGAATTCAAAAACTACTACCACAATTTGGATTTACTGCTGATCGATGACATTCAATTTTTCGGCGAAGGCGATAAAAGCGGCACGCAGGGTGCATTTTTCGAACTGTTTGAAACCATGATTCGCAACCACAAACAAATCATCATCACCAGCGACCGCTACCCGCAAAGTTTGGAAGGCATACAAGAACGGCTGCGTTCGCGTTTCATGTCCGGCATCGATATTGCGATTGAACCGCCCGGATTTGAGATGCGCGTGAGCATTTTGCTCAAAAAAGCCGAATTGGAAGGCGTTGCTTTACCCGAGGAAGTGGCTACCTTCATCGCACAACTATTGCGTGCCAATGTGCGTGAATTGGAGGGCGCTTTACGCAAAGTGATCGCTTACTGCACCTTCACCAATGCACCGATTGATTTACCCAATACCAAGATGGCTTTGAAGGATTTACTCTCGAAAAACCAAGAGCACATATCCATCGAATCCATCCAAAAAATCGTGGCGGATTTTTACAAAATCAAGGTCGCCGATATGTATTCGACCAAACGCCCGAAAAAAATTGCCGAGCCACGTCAAATCGCCATGTATTTGACCAAAGAGTTGACCCAAAAAAGTTTGCCCGAAATCGGTGCGCATTTTGGCGGACGTGACCACACCACGGTTTTACACGCCTGTCGCAAAATTGCCGAGCGCAAGGGTAACGACACCCAATTGCAACATGAATTACACGTATTGGAGCAAATATTAAAAACATAGGCTCCAATCAAATCCCGATTTGACGATGTGAACAAGACTGTGGATAAGTCAAAAAGGGTGTGGATAACTACAGTACAACTGTAAAGGATCCGGTACAAAAAATTAACGGCCAAAATCAGCACACAGATTATCCACAAGGTAAAAACTACGGTAAAATAGCGTATTGTCTGGCATTGAGTCAGTTATCCACTGAAAAAGCTGTACTTATCAGAATCTTTCTTAAATAAAGGATTTATTAATATGGAATTCGTTAAATGTGGCAAAGATACCCTTTTGAATCCTTTGCAAACGGTCAGCGGCATTGTCGAGCGTCGTCATACCTTGCCCGTATTAGCGAATGTATTGATTAAAAAAGAAAATCAGCAGCTCACCTTAACCAGTACCGACATTGAAATCCAAATCAAAACTTCGGTACCGATGGAAAGCGATGATGCGACGGTTCAAACCACGGTCAATGCGAAAAAACTATTGGATATTTTGAAAGCCTTGCCCGATGGCAAAGACGTCAGCTTAAAACTGAACGATTCTAAAATCGCCATCGCCTCAGGTAAAAGCAAATTCAATTTGCAAACCTTACCGGCCAATGATTTTCCAGAAATGACCTTATCCGGTAGCTTTGGTCAAAAAATCAGCATCGCGCAAAAACATTTCAAAGATCTGTTGAACAAAACCAGCTATGCCATGGCGGTACAAGACATTCGTTACTATCTGAACGGTATGTTGATGATTTTTGAAGGACAACAGATTTCTGTGGTCGCGACTGACGGTCATCGTTTGGCCTTTGCCAGCGAAGCGGTTGCCGAGGATTTGGGCGAAAAAACCGATATCATTTTGCCACGCAAAACCGTGATGGAATTGCAGCGTTTGTTACAAGACACCGAAGAAGCAATCGTGATTGAAATTGGTGCGAACCAAATTCGTTTTACTTTTAACGATATCGAATTGACCTCCAAATTGGTTGAAGGCAAATTCCCTGATTACAAAAAAGTGATTCCACAGGATTACACCAATCAAATCAGCATCAACCGTGTCGATTTTCAGCAGGCTTTGCAGCGCGTGGCGATTTTGAGCAATGAAAAAATTCGCGGCGTGCGTTGTTTGATCGAAGCCGATGCCTTGAAAATCAGCTCGGCCAATACCGATCAGGAAAACGCACAAGAAGAATTGGACATCAGCTACGCGGGCGATAGCTTGGACATTGGCTTTAATGTGATGTATTTGCTCGATGTATTGTCCAACCAAAAAACCGAAAACGTTGAGCTTAATTTCGGTGTGGACGCGAGCAAGAGCGTACTGATTACGGTAGCGCAAGACCCGAGTTTCAAATACGTGGTCATGCCGATGCGTATTTAAAGCATATTTGAGATGTAAACTAATTGATTTTAAAGATTTAGTTGGAAATACCCAGCCGATGCGTGGCACAAAATGCCACACGATCGGCGCAAAGAGAGGCTTATGACAGAACATATCACCGCACAAAACAACGAATATGGTGCGGATTCGATCAAGATGCTCAAGGGCTTGGAAGCCGTGCGCAAGCGTCCCGGCATGTACATCGGTGACACCGCTGATGGAACGGGTTTGCACCACATGGTGTTTGAGGTATTGGATAACGCGATTGACGAGGCGCTTGCGGGTCACTGCGATGACATCGTCATCACCATTCATCCGGATAATTCGGTATCTATTTCGGACAACGGTCGCGGCATCCCGACCGACATTCACAAAGACGATGAATTTCACCGCAGTGCGGCTGAAATTGTCATGACCGAATTGCATGCGGGTGGTAAGTTTGACCAAAACAGCTACAAAGTCTCCGGTGGTTTGCATGGTGTTGGTGTGTCCGTGGTCAATGCTTTGTCGGATTGGCTCAGATTGACGATTCATCGCAATGGCGAACAATTCCAAATGGAATTTCGTCATGGCGAACGCGTCGAACCTTTGCAAAAAATCGGTAAAACCGACAAAAAAGGTACCACGGTGCATTTCCTCGCCAGTGCGGAAATCTTTGGCGATGTGAATTTCCATTACGAAATTTTGTCCAAACGCATTCGCGAACTGTCATTTTTGAACAATGGCGTGAAAATTCGTTTGATCGATTTACGCACCAACAAAGAGGAAAATTTCGCATTCAGCGGTGGGATTGCGGGTTTTGTGCAGTACATCAACCGCAGCAAAACCGTGTTGCACCCGAAAGTATTTCACGCCATTGGCGAGAAAGACAATGTCACGGTCGAAGTCGCGATGCAGTGGAATGACTCGTACAACGAAAGCGTTCTGTGCTTTACCAACAACATTCCTCAGCGGGATGGCGGTACGCATCTGACCGGCCTGCGCGCAGCCATGACGCGCATCATGAACAAATACATCGAGGAAAACGATTTTGCCAAAAAAGCCAAAATCGAAACGACGGGTGACGATATGCGCGAAGGTTTGACCTGTGTGCTCTCGGTTAAAGTACCCGAGCCGAAATTCTCCTCGCAGACCAAAGACAAACTGGTTTCGTCCGAAGTGCGCCTGCCGGTGGAAGAAGTTGTCAGCAGCGCATTGCACGACTTTTTGCAAGAAAACCCGAACGAAGCCAAAATCATTTGTAACAAAATTGTTGAAGCCGCGCGGGCGCGCGATGCTGCACGTCGTGCGCGTGAAATGACGCGTCGCAAAGGCGTTTTGGACGGTGTGGGTTTGCCGGGTAAATTGGCTGACTGTCAGGAAAAAGATCCGGCTTTGTCCGAAATCTTCATCGTCGAGGGTGACTCTGCGGGCGGTTCGGCCAAACAAGGGCGCGATCGCAAATACCAAGCGATTTTGCCGCTCAAAGGCAAAATTTTGAACGTGGAAAAAGCCCGCTTTGACAAAATGCTCTCCAGCCAAGAGGTGGTCACGCTGATTACCGCGCTGGGCACGGGCATTGGCAAAGAAGACTACAACGTGGAAAAACTGCGCTACCACCGCATCATCATCATGACCGACGCGGACGTGGATGGCGCACACATTCGTACGCTGTTGTTGACCTTCTTCTATCGACAAATGCCCGAATTGGTCGAACGCGGCCACATCTACATCGCGCAACCGCCGTTGTACAAAATCAAACACGGCAAAGATGAGCGTTACATCAAGGACGACGCGGAACTAAATGCTTATATGCTGCGCATTGCCTTGGACAAAGCCAGCATCACCAGCAACACCGGTCAATTGATTCAGGGTGAAACCTTGGCCGAATTGGCACGCCAATATCAGACCGCTGAAGCGATTGTTCGTCGTCTGTCATCCACGCACGAGCCATTGCTGTTGCGCGCGATCAGCGACGGTTTGCGCATTGATTTGAGTGATGAAACCGCAGCCAATGTGACGGCACAGGCACTGCGTGCGTATTTCTCACATCAAGCGGATGTCAAACTGGAGGTGATGGTACAAACGGACGAGCAGCATAAACCACGCTTGATGATTCACCGTCGCCATTTTGGCAATATCAAATTGTCCTACATCACACAGGAATTCACGCACAGCGCGGATTATCTCAGCCTGACCAATAGCGCGCAGGTTTTGAGCCAATACATGGACAGCCACACCGCGGATGCGTTCGTGACGGTTAGTCGTGGTGAGGGTGAAAAAGCCCGTCAAGCGCGCGTGAAGGACTTCCATCAGGCCATGAAATGGTTGCTGGAGGACGCCGAGCGCGGCGTGAGCAAGCAGCGTTATAAAGGTCTGGGCGAGATGAATCCGGAGCAACTGTGGGAAACTACGATGGACGCCTCGGTGCGCCGCTTGTTACAAGTGAGAATCGAAGACGCGATTGATGCCGATGAGATTTTCTCCACGCTGATGGGCGACGATGTGGAACCGCGTCGCGCATTTATCGAAAACAATGCGGTGTATGTGAACAATATCGATATTTGATGGCTGCTATCGCTACTAAAAAAGCCTTTGCGTTCAATTGCAAAGGCTTTTTTATGATGAAATGCTCAGGCGGTTTTACAGCAAAATTATGACAAAATCACGGCAAAATCGATAAGAACAAACCCTGCATCCAGTGCCAAAAAGATTCTGGAACCCACAGCAAGACTGCGGTCATCAACACAAACCGTAAAAATTTACCGACCGTCATCCAAAACAATACCGGTTTCCAATGCAGCTCCAGCCAGCCCGACATCGCGCACAGCGCGTCGCCAATCAGTGGTAGCCAAGAGAACAGCAACACCGGTGCGCCGAGGCGTTGCAACCAACGCAGATGCACCGATGGTTTCTCTTTAGCCAGCAGTTCGCGCGCGCCGTAGCCCATAAAATAGGTCACCATGCCACCCAAGGTATTACCGACGGTCGCCACCAAAATCGCCACCCAAAACAGATTCGGATTGAGTTTGACAAAGCCGAATAATACCGGTTCGGTCGCCATCGGCAACAACGTGGCTGAGGTGAAAGACACCGCAAAAATCGCCGGTAACCCGACCGATGAGACCGAGAAAAATTCCAATAAATGAGTCAACCATTCAGGCATATGGGATTCCTATTAAAAAACCGTGAGGCAATTGGTCAAAACCCGTGTCTATCGAGCGACATTTGAGTGCGCATTATAGGGACAAAACAGGTAAGAAATGCGCATATCGGGCGCTCTCGTGCACTGTAGTGTGCCAAATCATGTACGGATGTGGTATCTTTTAACCTTTGGCAAAGGCAGTCAGGGCATGGTGTTGCCTCGAACTTGGCCGCATTTGCATTCACTACCCCGAATCATCCATCCACCGAACCGCATCATGCCTTATACCAACTATCTGAAAAAAACCCTCGCCGCGCGCGTGTATGAAATCACCTCCGAAACCCCGTTGGATTTTGCGCCGCAAATTTCACGCCGCATTCACAATCAGGTGTATCTGAAACGCGAGGATATGCATGCCGTGTTTTCGTACAAAATTCGCGGCGCGTACAACAAAATGGCGCAACTCACGCCAGCGCAGCTTAAACAGGGCGTGATCACTGCTTCGGCGGGCAATCACGCGCAGGGCGTGGCATACTCTGCGGCCAAGCTCAAATGCAAGGCGGTGATCGTCGTGCCGGAAACCACGCCGGTGATCAAGGTCGATGCGATTAAACGCTTTGGCGGCGAATACGCAGAGGTCGTGTTGCATGGCACTTCCTACACCGATGCGTATGAGCACGCGGTACATTTGGAAAAAGAGCGCAAGCTCACCTTTGTGCATCCGTTTGACGATCCCGACGTGATCGCGGGGCAGGGCACGATCGGCATGGAAATTCTGCGCCAATACGATTCGTCCGAAGGCCCGCTGGATGCGGTGTTCGTTTCCATTGGGGGTGGCGGCGCGATCACCGGCATTGCCTCGTACATCAAAAGCATTCGCCCTGAGGTGAAAATCATCGGCGTGCAGACCTTTGATTCGGACGCGATGAAACGCTCGATTGACGAGGGCAAACGGGTCACGCTCAAAGAAGTCGGGATTTTTGCCGATGGTACGGCGGTCAAACAGGTTGGCAAGGAAACCTTCCGCTTGGCCAAGGATTTGGTCGATGAAATCATTTTGGTCGATACCGACGCGATTTGCGCGGCGATCAAAGATGTGTTTCAGGACACACGCTCGATTCTGGAGCCTTCGGGTGCGCTGGCATTGGCCGGATTGAAAGCCTATGTGGAGCAACACCAACTGAAAAACAAGAATTTGATTGCGGTTGCTTCGGGCGCGAACACCAACTTTGACCGTTTGCGTTTTGTCGCCGATCGGGTGGAAGTCGGTCAGGCGCGCGAGGCGCTGTTTGCCGTGACCATTCCCGAAGAGCGCGGCTCGTTTCTGCGTCTGTGCGAGCTGGTTGGGCAGGAGCGCAGCGTGACCGAATTCAACTACCGCATGAACGAGACCAAGGCGGCGCACATCATGGTCGGCATTGCGGTCAATAATGCGCAGGAATCGATCAAAATCGCTGAGAAATTCAGCAAAAAAGGCTTTAACACATTGGATTTGACGCACAACGAGTTGGCCAAACAACACGTGCGCAATATGATTGGCGGCGCCAGCGCCTCGATAACGGATGAGCTGATTTACCGCTTCGAGTTTCCCGAGCGTCCGGGCGTGTTGATGCACTTTTTGAGTGAAGTGTCGCCGCATTGGAATATTTCATTGTTCCAATACCGCAATATGGGCGGCGATTTTGGCCGTATTTTGGTCGGGATTCAGGTGCCGGTCAAAGAGCGCGCGCAATTTAAGAAATTTGTCACCGGCTTAGGGTATCGTCATTGGGACGAAACCGATAATCTGGTGTATCAATTATTTCTTAAAGCATAAACGCCTGAAAACATAAAAATTTTTGATTCAATAATCCATTTGAAATGAATAGACCCGACCCTCAGCCTATGTTAAAAATTCATGTTATTCCCGTGACGCCGTTTGCACAAAACTGCTCCATCATCATGTGTACGCAGACAAATGCGGCTGCGGTGGTTGATCCGGGCGGTGATGTGGACGCCATCATGCAGGCGGTACGTCAGATGAATGCGAACGTCGAGCAGATTTTGCTCACGCACGGTCATTTGGATCACGCTGCCGGTGCGCCGGCTTTGGCGGCGGCACTGCAATCGGCAACAGGACACGTTGTCCCGATCATCGGGCCGCATTCGGCAGATCAGTATTGGCTGGACGACTTGCCCGCGCGGGCGCGTGCCTATGGTTTTGGCGAGGCCAAAGCATTCGCGCCGACGCGTTATTTGCAGGACGGTGATGAAATACAGATCGGCGCGCAGCGTTTGCAGGTATTGCATTGCCCCGGCCATACGCCGGGTCATGTGGTGTTTTTTCATGATGGCATGCGTGTGGCGTGGGTCGGTGATGTGTTGTTCAAAGGCTCGATTGGTCGTACCGATTTTCCGGGTGGCAATCACGGCGACCTGATCGCGGCGATCAACACCAAACTGTTGCCTTTGGGCGACGATGTGCAGTTTATTTCCGGTCATGGGGCGATGTCTACATTGGGTCATGAGCGACTGAATAATCCGTTTTTAATTTAAGCGTCGATGACCGAGTGGCTATTGGCCATTGAACAAGGCAAAACCATGAGTGAAGTCAACCGCACCAATCTGTATCAGGAAACCCACGCACGGCCGTATTTGAGCTTGCCCGTGCCTTGTGCGGTCGGGCACATCCTGTATTGGCGCGGTGATCGGCAATCCTCCGCGCTGCTCGATTTGGCCAAAGCGCTGGCCAATCGCCAAGGCGTGAATCCAAGCAATAAACAAAACACGTTTTTTGAATACACCTGCCAAAACTATCACATCCGTTTTGAGCAGCACACCGAGTTTGATACGCTCACCATCGCGCAATCCATTTCCCCCGAGGCCGAACTATTTGGCGACAACCCGCTGGGCATCATTGAGGATGGCTTGTTGCAGGCATTGGAGCCGAACTTATTGGTCAAAACCCGCATTCATCTGTTGCTCCATCCGGCGGATGGCAGCCGTGCGGACGAACCGACAACGGAGCTTCCGAACAGCCACATTGGTGCGCAATTTAGCGACATCAACGGCTCGGCAGCCATTTACGGCTCATGGATTATGGGGCGCCGCGCCGAAGCCTACTCGGATTTCAAGCTCGACGCGCAGGGCTACTCGCGCTTTTTGGTGGTCAGTCATGCGCTCAATCCGGCGGATGCGGGGCGCGTGGTCACGCGCCTGCTGGAGATGGAAAATTACCGCATCACGGCGCTGATACCGCTGGATGTGACGCGCGCGGTGAGCAAAACCCTGTCTCAGGCCGATGCGCGGCTGGTGCGGATTTTGGATGAAATTGCCGATTCGGATTCGGCGGAAAAGCAACACGATTTGCTCAACGATCTGCTCGCCATCGCGCAGCAGGTCGAGAGTCACCGCAATCAATTGTCCTCGCGTTTTTCCGCCAGCCAAGCCTACTACGAGCTGGTCAAATTCTCTTACGAAAAACTCAATGAGGAAAAACTCGGCGGTCTGCAACGCCTGCAAACCTTCGTTGAGCGGCGTTTGGGGCCGGCGATTCGTACTTTTTCCGCCTTGCGCGCGCGGCTGGAGGATATTTCCCAGCGCGTTGATCGCATTGCCGAATTGCTGCGCACCGAAATCAATGTGCACATGCAGTTGCAAAACAGCGAAATGCTCGCGGGTATGAACCACAGCGCGAAAATGCAATTGAAAATGCAGAAAACGGTGGAAGGCATTTCCATCGTCGCGCTGACCTACTACGCCATCGGCGTGCTGGGCTATCTGCTGGCGATTTTCCTGCATGGCGACGACAAATACACGGTGATGGGGCTGCTCGTTTTGCCGGTAGCTGCGCTGATTTGGTACTTGCAGAAAAAAATCCTGCATCGCATCAATGCCTCAACGCATTTGGATGAGGAATGATATGGTTTCGCCAAAAATGTTTAAGCCGACGCCGGAAACACCGGCCATTGCTCGCTGATGCGACCCTGATCGTACACCGCGAGCGCGCCGAATTGCAGCATCAGCATCTCGCTTTGCGTCGGGCGAAAAAATACATAATCGCCCGCGCGGCAGGCGAAATTCGGCGCGGCGGTCAGCACCTTTTGATTGGTCGATGGGCCGTACAGCTCGCTGCTGCGCACGCCTTCGGGTGAGGCCACCTGCGCACGCCATTCGCCGCCGTGGATGATGACGCTTTGGCGCTGGTTGACATCCCATTTTTGTATCAATTGGGACACCGTTTGCGCGCCATAGGGCAGGGAAAATTCACCGACTTTTAAGATTGGCGCGGCGATGAACAGCGCAGCCTGTAAATCACTTAATAATTCCGTATCGAAATCCGACGGCTTGACCACGGCCGAGCCGATGGCCAATTCGTTCACATCGGGGTTGTCGAGGTGCAGGCGATAGGTCGGCGAACCGGCGGTATTCAGGGTCAATTGCTCGGGCGCAAGGCGGCTGGCCGGATGGCGCAGGGCGAATTCGCGAAATTCGCGGTACAGCGCTTTGGCGTGGGCTTCGGTATGGGCGCGGTTGTGCAGCAGATTCGGCACTTTGACGATGTGCGCATCATAGCCCATCAGGCCGGAAAACTGCGCCAGCGGCTCGTTCGAAATCATGTCCAGCATGGTGTTGAGCGTTTCTGTATGGGTGACGCCGCCGCGATGTAAGCCCACATCGATTTCAATATTCAGCCGTAGCGTTTTGCCCTGCGCACGGGCAAATTGCAAGTAGGCTTGCAGGGTTTCGGGCGTGTCCACCAGCCATTGGATTTGCCGCTCGGGGTTAAATTCGGCTGCGCGCGTTTGGCTCAGACGGGTGAAAAAACTCGGTAGCTCCACAGCGCTGAGCGGTTTGCCGAGCAACAAGTCGGCCTGCGGCATGAACTGCGCGAGCGTGAGCAGCATCGGATAGTTGAACACCATGAGTCGCTGCGTATGCCACGCCTTTGCGGTGTGTTCGAGTAAATGCAGGCAAGGCAAGGATTTGGCGACGATGCGCAGGTGTTTGCGCTCGCCAACCTGCTCGGCAATGGTGCGCAGATTGTGTTCGCTGCGCGCCTTGTCCCAGATCAAGGTCGGACTGCCGACACCCGCGGCGTGCAGCGCCTGCGACAGTTGCGTGAAATAGGCGTCGTGCGTGCCGCGACCAGCGCGCGGTTTGAGCGCATAGCCGATGCCCAAGCCAGCACCTGCGGCGAGCGCACCGCCTAAAAATTGTCGTCGTGACAGCATGAGGCATTTCCTTTTTTAAATTCAATCAAGCCAAATTAAAAATCCGACGGGTGTAGTCGTTGACAAACTTACCACGCGGGTCAAGTTGCGCGCGAATGCGCAGAAAATCCTGCCAGCGCGGGTACAGTTCGGCCAATTCTTTAAAGCCCAAGTCGTTGAGTTTACCCCAATGCGGTCGCCCACCAAAGTGTTTAAAAATCGGGCCGATGGTGCCGATTAAATAATCATGCGGCTCGACGTGGCTGGCGTGTACCGCGATCGAGTGGCAGTCGCGCTGGTAAAACGGCGAGAGCCACGCATCGTCGCCTTTGGTCAGGCGAAATTCGATCGGATAGTAGGTGTCCGGCATTTGATCCATCGTCGCGCACACTCGCTCAAAGCAGGCGAAACCGTGCTCCTTCGGGATGTGGTACTCGGACTCGTTGAATTTGCTCGGACGCGGTTGCGCGAGTACGCGCCACGATTGGTCTTTCGCCTCTTCCAGCACTTCGCCGTCCTTGATCAAAAACCGCGCAAACAGCGGACGCAAAAAGGCGGGTACTTTATCGCGCAATTGTTTCAAATCGTTCAAGCCATCATCGTCCATCGAGGCCAAGCGCGGTTCCATTTCGCCTTCGTACGGCGTGTGCGAAATCAGGATGCAAAAACCGGTGTGCGGCAGGTACAGCAGCTCAAAATGTTCGAGTTGTTCAAACAGCGTCGCGCCGTCGCGCAAAACCGATTGTAATGTTTGTACCCAGACTTTGCGATGCAGCTGGCGCGCCGGACGGTTTTGCAAGGTGACTTCGGTGATTGCACCGAGCGCGCCGAGCGAGACTTGGGCCGCAGACCAGACATCGGCGTTTTCCTGCGCGTTGCAGGTCAAAATCTGGCCGTCGGCGGTCATCAGCTTGATTTGCGTGGCGTAATGGTGCATGGCGCAGGTGTCTTTGCCCGTGCCGTGGGTCGCGGTACTCATTGCACCGGCCAGACTTTGATACAGTACGTCGGGCAGATTGATGGTTTCTTGACCGATGACCTCCAAATCACGTGCCAGTTGGGATAATTTTGTACCGCCGAGTACCGTGGCGGTGACTTTTTGTGCATCGTGCGCCATCACGCCCGCCAGCGGGTCAAGCGATACGATGGTTTGTTCGGTGCAGACCAGTGGCATGAAGGAGTGGCCGGAGCCGACGAAGCGCACATTCGGTGCGTTGCGGATGATCTGCGCCAATTCGGCTTCGGAGGTCGGTGTGAGGATGGCTTGCGGGTGGCAGGTTTGGCCTTCTGACCAGTTGTTCCAGGTCAATTGTCCCAGTCCGGCTTGTAGGCGCGCTTGCTCGCCTGCGGTGGTTTGTGGCGCAACGGCGTTGCCACAGCCGCTGAGCGTGGTTGCCACGCCGCCCAAGGCGACGGTACCGACCGCCGCGCTGGCATTTTTCAGAAAAGCGCGGCGGTCGGGGTTGTTTGGGCTGTGCATGCTCACTGGGTTCATGGCGTGTCTCCCATCATGAATCGGGTCAAGGCTTTGAGCTCGGCTTCGCTGCAGTCCATGCATTGGCCTTGGGGCGGCATGGCGTTAAAACCGATTTGTGCATGGCTGAGGACGGTGTCCAAACCGCGCTCGGCGATGCGTTTTTGCCAGTCGGCGCGATCGTGCACCAGCGGTGCTTTGGCGTCGGGGCTGGTGTGGCACATCAGGCAAGAGCGACTGTATTTGGCGGCCAGCTTCACATCCTGCGGTCGTAGGGCTTCACGCACGCGTTGCGCTTGGATTTCTTGTAGCGTCGGTTTGACGACGGCGGGTTTTTCGGGCGAGCAGGCGTTGAGCAGCCAGAGGCTGAGTAGTAACGCCATTGCCTTGCGCAGCCCTGTGCCAAGGTGCATGGTTGTCTCCTGTAAGGATGTATTATTTTCGTGAAGTTTATCATCAGTTAGACGCTGTTGCGCTCTTTTATGCCAATACTCACGCAATTTTTAGGGTGCGTCATCGAGTCACTTGGGCGCGGGCGGGGGTTTTGTGCCAAAATGTGCTTGTATGCGCACGAGCTGCTGATAGAATGGACGCTTCGCACAGATTGGCACACGATTATAAAGAACGGACTCGCGCCACGGTTGCTCCAACAAGGCCTCGCGTGAGATCAAGGCAAAGGACAGATTATGAAATTTGATTTTCCCATCATCATTGTGGATCAGGATTTTCGCGTGGATAATATTTCCGGCTCGGGCATGCGTGCCTTGGCTGAAGCCATCGAAGCGCAGGGCGGTAGCGTGGTGGCGGTGACGCAGGCGCGTGATTTCCTCGGTTTGGCACAGCAATCGGCGCGCGCCTCGGCCTTCATCGTCTCAGTGGATGAGCCGGAGAACGGCGAAATCGAGCTGGATGAGGCGAAAGCGCAAACCATCGAGGATCTGCGTGCGATGGTGCATTCGATTCGTGCGCGCAACCTCGACATCCCGATTTTCCTGTATGGACGCACGCATACTTCGCGCGATTTGCCGACCGACGTGCTGCGTGAGATGCACGGTTTCATGAATATGTTTGAGGACACGAACGAATTCATGGCGCGGCGCGTGCTGCGCGAGGCGAAGTTGTATGTCGATGGGCTGTTTACCCCGTTTTTCAAGGCCTTGGTCAATTACGCGCAAAACTCCTCGTATTCGTGGCACACGCCCGGCCATTCGGGCGGCGTGGCGTATCTGAAAAGCCCCGTGGGGCAGTTGTTTCATCAGTTTTACGGTGAAAATATGCTGCGCTCGGATGTCTGTAACTCGGTGGAGGAGCTTGGCCAACCGCTCACGCACACGGGCCCGCTGTTTGATTCGGAGCAAAACGCCGCGCGTATTTTCAAGGCCGATCATTGCTTTTTCGTGACCAACGGCACGTCCACCTCGAATAAAGTCGTCTGGCACGCCAGCGTGGCGCCGGGTGATATCGTGGTGGTGGATCGCAACTGCCACAAATCGAATTTGCACGCCATCATCATGACCGGTGCAATTCCGGTATTTCTCTCGCCGACGCGCAACTACCACGGTATCATCGGGCCGATTCCGAAGTCCGAATTTTTGATGGAAACCATTCAGCGCAAAA
>CAZCYS010000014.1:0-17327 GCA_964502825.1 uncultured Hydromonas sp.
ACGGGCTGGTTCTCTCACTTGTTGTCACTCACGCTGGAACCGCGTGGGCAAACTCATCAAATACAGGGATGCTCAGTTGCTGTTCGTTTAATGCGTCGCGCATCGGTATGCCTTCATTATAGCCATAGCTCAAAATGGTACAGGCGCAGCCTGCGGCCTGCGCCGCCAAAGCGTCATTCATCGAATCACCGACCATCAGCGCCTCATCAGCGTCAACGGCCAATTGCTGCAGAGCAAATACCAACGGCGCCGGATTGGGCTTTTTAAATGGCGTGGTGTCGCCGCAAACCACCGCCTCAAATAACGTGTCCCAGCCGAATTGACGCACCAGCGGTACGGAAAACTCGGATGGCTTATTGGTCACGATCGCCAATTGGATGCCTTGCGCGTGCAATCGTTGCAGCGTGTCGGTGACACCCGCATACTCAACGGTATTGCTGCCATTGACCGCATGGTAGTGTGCAGCAAAGCGTGCGTAGGCGGCATCAATGTCGAATGATTCGCCGCGTTCGGTCGTTTGATCGATGACCTCGCGCAACGCGCGGCGCACCAGATTGATGGCGCCGCGCCCAACCATGGCGATGGCTTCATCGGTAGGCAGGGCGGGCAAACCGTATTCGATGCGCAGATTGTTCACCGCCACGGTTAAATCGGGCGCGGTGTGTAATAGCGTGCCATCCAAATCGAACAAAATGGCTTTGAATGGTTTTTTCTCCATCACGCGGACTTTCTGAGAAGGGTTGTTCTGAACAATTATTTGGTACCAAAAATTCGGTCGCCTGCATCGCCCAAACCCGGTTCAATGTAGTCGTGTTCGTTCAAACGGTCGTCCAGCGAGGCGACGTAGACTTGAATGTCGGGATGCGCATCGTGGAATACGCGCACGCCTTCGGGTGCGGCGACTAAGGATAAAAAGCGAATATTGCTCGGCGGCACGCCGCGCTTGAGCAGGACATCGGCGGCGTACACCGCAGAGTTGCCCGTGGCGAGCATGGGGTCACACAAAATAAACAAGCGGCCTTCGGTGTCCGGCAGACGCACGAAATACTCCACCGGTTTGTGGTTTTCATCGCGGTACAGACCGATGTGGCCCTGACGCGCTGACGGAATCAAGTCCAACAAGCCGTCGGCCATGCCCAGACCGGCGCGCAGCACAGGCACAATCGCAACTTTTTTACCGGCAATCACCGGCGCATCCATTTCGACCAAGGGGGTTTGAATGCGCTTGGTGGTCAATGGCAAATCGCGGGTCAATTCGTAGCCCATCAATAGGGTCAATTCGCGCAACAGCGAGCGAAATGTGCGCGTGGACGAATCCTGATCGCGCATGTGCGAGAGTTTGTGGGCGACCAGCGGATGATCGACGACGAAAAGATTGGGAAAGTCTGGGTGTGATTTCATAGAGCGCTCGTTTTTAGTGGAGAGATGGGCTGACTGGCTAACGAACATTGACTGATTTGAACATGAAAATCAGTATTTTTACGGTCTCGTTAGCGCATATAATTGCGCCTGTCATTATAAGTCCAAAGCAGTAGCGAAGAAAAGCGGGTTTTGATTGCATTGATGTTGTGCGGCGGACGCTTAATGAATCAGATGAACCAGAATAAGATAAGCAGTATTTCTCAGATAATCAAAGGAGTTTTCATGTCCGAAACTTATTTCCCGCGCTACACCGAAAAGGTGCAGTCGCATGATACGACGATTGCGCCGGATGAGCGTTTGCCGATGGCGCAGACGGTTTTAATGGGCGTTCAGCACGTTGTGGCGATGTTTGGTGCGACGATTCTCGCGCCGCTGTTGATGGGTTTTGACCCGAATGTCGCCATCCTCATGTCGGGGATCGGTACGCTGTTGTTCTACGTCATGACGCGTGGCCGCGTGCCGAGCTATTTGGGTTCCAGTTTTGCCTTCATCGGTGGTGTGATTGCGGTCTCCGGCTATGCCGGTTCGGGTGCGAATGCGAATATCGGTGTGGCTTTGGGCGCGATTATTGTCTGTGGTTTGGTGTATTTCTTAATCGGGCTGCTGGTGCAGTTTGTCGGTACGAAGTGGATTGAAAAGCTGATGCCGCCGGTCGTTACCGGTGCGGTGGTGGCAGTCATCGGGCTGAACTTGGCCGGTGTCGCGGTACTCGGCGCGAAAGGCTCGAATGCCAATGCGTGGTATATGCTGTTGACGGTATTGGTCATTGCCTTGACGGCGGTTTGGGGTACGGGCTTGATGCGTCGCTTGTTGATTTTGGTCGGCGTGATTGTGGCGACGGTGCTGTATGCGGTATTGACCAATGGTCTGGGCTGGGGCGTGGGCGGTGAGCACGGCGCTTTGCCGGTGGATTTTAGTAAAGTGGCTCATGCCGCTTGGTTTGGTTTGCCGCATTTTTCATCCCCGAGCTTTAGTATTTCGGCAATTTCGGTGATCGCACCGGTGGCGCTGATTTTGGTGGCGGAGAATTTGGGACATTTGCGTGCGGTGCAGGGCATGACCGGCCATGATATGAATCCGTATATGGGACGTGCGTTCATGGCGGACGGTTTGGCAACCATGATTTCGGGCAGTGTCGGCGGTACGGGTGTGACCACTTACGCCGAGAATATCGGTGTTATGGCGGTGACGCGTATTTACTCGACGCTGGTGTTTGTCTTCGCTGCAGTTTTTGCGATTGCGTTGGGCTTCTCTCCGAAAATGGGTGCGCTGATTCAGACGATTCCGGGGCCGGTGTTGGGCGGCGTATCGATTGTGGTGTTTGGTTTGATCGCGGTATCGGGTGCGAAAATCTGGGTGGATAATAAAGTTGATTTCTCACAAAGTCGTAATTTGATCGTGGCCGCCGTGACCTTGATCCTCGGTGCAGGTGATTTGACCGTGAACTTGGGTGGCGTGACTTTGAACGGCATTGGCGTGGCGACTTTTGGCGCGATGGCTTTGTATGCGCTGTTGAATATGGGTGGGAAAGTACGCGTGTCTTGATTGCGATTTATTGATCGCTACTTCATCACTATCTTTGCCCGCAAAGGCCGGTATTTCGGTTTTTGCGGGCTGTTTTTTTGTCTGTGTCGAGCTGTAAGTGCCGATAAAATTTTTAACGTGTTAGAATGATGCCGTTGTACCTCACGCTAGGGGTCCTGACCGTTGTTTGGTCGGGTGAGAAATACCCTACGAACCTGATTTGGATAATGCCAACGAAGGGAAGCGTTGAAATGAGTATGGTTTGTGTTCATGGGTTTTGATTGATTGGGCATGACTTTTACATTTCATTGAAGTCTCCTTCTTGGCTATTGCCAACATACTAAGGAGCCTTCATGAGTATCAAATCCAATGTCTTTTCCGAGCAGAGCGCACGTGTCGATGCGAATGCTGTTCAACCTTTCCCCAATTCTCAGAAAATTTATGTCACCGGCTCACGCGATGATATTCGTGTGCCGATGCGTCAAATTACGCAGGCGGATACGCCCGAGTCGTTCGGCTTTGAGGCCAATCCGCCGGTAACGGTGTATGACACATCCGGTCCGTATAGCGACCCGCAGGCACAGATTGATATTCGCTGTGGTTTACCTGCCATGCGTGCGCCGTGGATTGCGGAGCGCAATGACAGTGAATTATTAACTCAACCTTCTTCTGCTTATGGTCAGGAGCGCTTGTCGGATCCGAATACCGCGCATTTGCGTTTTAACCTGACTCGTCCGCCGCGACGGGCGCGCTCGGGTTGCAATGTGACGCAAATGCACTATGCGCGTCGAGGCATCATTACACCGGAGATGGAGTTTGTCGCGATTCGTGAAAATCAGCAGCGTGAGGTCTATTTGGAAACCTTGCGCCGCAGTGGTGCTAAGGGTGAGCAATTGGCACAGCTGATGGGGCGCCAGCATGCGGGGCAGAGTTTTGGCGCGTCTTTGCCTTCGTTGGTGACACCTGAGTTTGTGCGTGATGAGGTCGCACGCGGCCGAGCGGTGATTCCGGCAAATATCAATCATCCCGAAATTGAGCCGATGATTATTGGCCGTAATTTTTTAGTTAAGGTCAATGCCAATATTGGTAATTCTGCGCTTAGCTCGTCCATTGGCGAGGAAGTGGAGAAAATGACGTGGGCGATTCGTTGGGGCGCGGATACGGTGATGGATTTGTCCACGGGTAAACACATCCACGAAACGCGCGAATGGATTATTCGTAACTCCCCCGTACCGATTGGTACGGTTCCGATTTATCAGGCTTTGGAAAAGGTGAATGGCAAGGCGGAAGAATTGACATGGGCGATTTTCCGCGACACGCTAATTGAGCAAGCCGAGCAGGGGGTGGATTATTTCACTATCCATGCGGGTGTGCGTCTGGCTTATGTACCGATGACGGCCAATCGTTTGACAGGGATTGTTTCACGCGGCGGCTCGATTATGGCCAAATGGTGTTTGGCACATCACCGCGAATCATTTTTATACGAGCATTTTGACGATATTTGCCAAATTATGAAGGCTTATGACGTGAGCTTCAGCTTAGGCGATGGTTTGCGTCCGGGTTCCATTTATGATGCAAATGATCAAGCGCAGTTGGCAGAGTTGAAAACTCTGGGCGAGTTGACCCAAATTGCGTGGAAACACGATGTTCAGGTGATGATCGAGGGGCCGGGACATGTGCCAATGCAACTGATCAAGGAAAATATGGATGTGCAATTGGAACAATGCGACGAAGCGCCGTTTTACACGCTCGGGCCATTGACCACCGACATAGCACCGGGTTATGACCACATCACTTCGGCGATTGGTGCGGCGCAAATTGCTTGGTACGGCACGGCGATGCTGTGCTATGTCACGCCGAAAGAGCATTTGGGACTGCCCAATAAAACCGATGTCAAAGACGGCATCATCACCTACAAATTGGCAGCGCATGCGGCTGATTTGGCCAAAGGGCATGTCGGCGCGCAAATTCGTGACAATGCCTTGTCCAAAGCGCGGTTTGAGTTTCGCTGGACAGACCAGTTTAATTTAGGTTTGGATCCTGATAAGGCGCGGGAATTTCACGATGAAACCCTGCCGAAAGATTCGGCTAAAGTCGCTCATTTTTGCTCCATGTGCGGTCCGCATTTTTGCTCGATGAAAATCACTCAGCAGGTACGCGAGTATGCAGAGCAACGGGGTCTTTCTGACGATGAAGCCTTGGCACAAGGGATGCGGGAGAAATCCATCGCCTTTGTTAAGCAAGGTGCTGATTTGTATCAAAAAATTTAATGAGGTTATGCCATGAATATTTTACTCAATGGTCAACCGTATATGCTGCACATGGACAATCCGATGTTGGCTGATGTTGTGGACGCATTGGATTTGCCTGTGCAGTTGATGGCAGTTGCCGTGAATCGACAGGTCGTTCGTCAGGCGGATTGGCGTGCTTATCCGATTCAGCCCAATGATCGGGTGGATATTGTGCGCGCGATTGGCGGCGGTTGAGACCTATTTTAAGGAAAGAAAAAATGTTAAATACCATGAACGAGCAAATGCATGATCCCTTGCTCATTGCCGGAAAATCCTATGCTTCGCGCCTGCTGGTGGGTAGTGGCAAATATGCTGATTTGCAACAGACACACGATGCGACGGTGGCCGCGCAAGCACAGATCATCACGGTGGCGATTCGCCGCGTGAATATTGGTCAGGACGCGGATGCGCCGAATTTGCTGGATGTGATATCGCCGCAGCAGTACACGATTTTGCCCAATACGGCGGGCTGTTTTAATGCCGATGATGCGGTATATACCGCGCAACTGGGGCGTGAACTATTGGGTGGACAGGCGTTGGTCAAATTGGAGGTTCTGGGCGACGCGCAATCTCTGTTTCCGAATATGCCGGAAACACTCAAGGCGGCGCAAAAACTGATTGACGATGGTTTTGAGGTCATGGTGTATTGCTCCGACGACCCGATTCAGGCAAAGATTTTGGAGCAGATGGGATGCGTGGCGATTATGCCTTTGGCCTCGCTGATCGGCTCGGGGATGGGGATTTTGAATCCGTGGAATCTATCGCTGATTATTGAACAGACGCAGGTTCCGGTGATTGTGGATGCGGGCATTGGTACGGCATCGGATGCTGCCATTGCCATGGAGCTTGGCTGTGACGCGGTATTGCTAAACAGCGCGATTGCTCATGCACGCAATCCTGTCTTGATGGCGCAGGCGATGAGTTTGGGCGTGCAGGCGGGGCGGGCGGCGTATTTGGCCGGACGGATGCCCAAAAAATTTGCAGGCATTGCTTCTTCGCCAATGAACGGGGTGGCAGGCTAACGGGATTGAAAGGAAAAATATTGAAACATACCGCACATCACGCTGTTCAGGGGCTGTACATTGTCACGCCTGACTGGGATAATGACGCCGAATTATTGACGGCGACTGAGCAAGCGATTTTGGGCGGGGCGCAGTGGGTGCAGTATCGGCACAAAACGGCCTCGGCTGAACAGCGTTTCCGACAAGCGGGAGCTTTGCAAGACTTATGCCGCGCACAAAACGTACCGCTCATCGTTAATGACGACATGGTGCTGTGTCGTCGGCTCAATTGTGACGGGGTGCATGTTGGCAGCACGGATCATCCGATAGAACACGTGCGAGAATATCTCGGTTCGGATAAAATCATCGGCGCATCGTGTTATGGCTCGCTCGAATTGGCACAGGCGGCGAAGGCTAACGGTGCAAGTTATATCGCGTTTGGCGGATTTTACCCGTCGCGCGTGAAGCAGTACGAAGTCAGTACACAGGTGGGCATTATTGCGCAGGCGAAAGCGTGTATTGATTTACCGGTGGTGGTAATTGGCGGGATGACAGCGGATAATTGCGGGCTCTTGATTGCGCAGGGAGCCGATATGGTTGCAGTCATCAGTGGCGTGTATGGGCTATCGGCTGAGCAGGTGGATTTGGCACAAGTGCATCGGCGTGCTCAGGCCATAAGCGACTTATTTCAATGAGGGCGTATGAAAATAATTGTGTTGGGTGCAGGGGTTGTGGGTACAACGAGTGCTTACTATTTGGCACAGCAAGGGCATGAGGTCACGGTATTTGAGCGCCACTCGGGGGCTGCTCAGGACACGAGCTTTGCCAACGCGGGTCAAATCTCCCCCGGCTATGCTACGCCGTGGGCTGCACCTGGCGTTCCGCAAAAGGCGATCAAATGGCTTTTGGCCAAGCATTCGCCATTGCGTATTCGTCCTGATTGGACGGTAGCGCAGTTGCGCTGGCTGTGGCAGATGTATCAGCAGTGTTCGCCCAAAGTGTACATGCACAATAAAGAACGCCTGTATCGGATTGCCGAGTATTCGCGCGTATCTTTGAAATCCTTACGTGCGCAATTGAACCTGAACTATGACCAACGCACACAAGGCACGATGCAGGTTTTTCGCTCTTTGGCGCAATTGGAGCAGGCACACAAAGAGGCGAAACTGCTGGCCGATATGGAAGTGCCGCACGAAATACTGGATCACGCGGGTGTCTGTGCGCTTGAGCCGGGCTTGGGGCGCAGTCGGGTGCCGATCGTCGGGGCGATGCGTTTGCCGAACGATGAAACGGGAGACTGTCAGGCTTTTACCACGCAATTGGCGCAGATTGCCGCCGATCAAGGCGTTCAATTTCACTATCAGCAATCGGTTGATGAGCTGGTGGTGGAGGGCGGTGCAGTGGTCGGGGTGCGCATCGCTGGGCAGGTGCATCGAGCCGATGCGGTCGTTAGCACGCTGGGCGTTTATACCCCGTTGATGCTCAAACGCTGGATGCGCATTCCCATTTATCCGGTGAAAGGTTATTCGATCACCGTGCCGGTGTTGGATGATGCCAATGCACCACAATCAACCATTTTGGATGAAACGTACAAAGTCGCGCTGACCCGATTGGGCGATCGAATTCGTGTCGGGGGAATGGCGGAGTTGTGCGGTTATAACCGCGATCTGCCCTATACGCGTCGCGAAACGCTGGAAATGGTGCTGAATGATCTATTTCCCAATAGTTCCGTCAGTACGGCGGTGAATTTCTGGACAGGTTTGCGTCCTGTTACGCCTGACTCTGCGCCGGTACTCGGCTCAAGCCCAATTGCGGGGCTGTGGCTCAATGCAGGGCATGGCACTTTGGGCTGGACCATGGCATGTGGCTCCGCACGGGTTTTGGCGGATTTGATGAGTGGTCGTGTACCAGAGATTGAAAGCGCAGATTTTAATTTCAGTCGTTTTGCCTGAGCGATGCGGCGTGGCGCACCGCCGCGTGGTAATCAGAACTCTGCGATATAATGACAACCGATCAGATGGTCAAGGCTTGTCTGAACCACCATTTTTTCGCTCATGCTGAGCGTTTGAACACGCTGACGCAAGAATTAAACCCCCTTTTATTGTTAAAGATTGAGATAAAAAGATATGAAATCAATACTGAATTTACTGCAATGGCGTTACGCCACCAAAAAAATGGATCCGAAGCAAGCGGTATCGGATGATAAAGTTGAACAAATTTTGGAAGCAGTTCGTTTGACCGCTAGCTCCAGCGGTCTGCAACCGTATGAAGTGATTGTGGTGACCAACCCGCAAGTGCGCGAACGCATCCAAGCCATCGCATGGAATCAAGCACAAATTACCGAAGGCTCGCATTTGCTGGTGTTTGCCGCGTGGGACAACTACACCGTTGAACGCATCAACATGATGTTTGATCTGGTGAACGATGAGCGTGGCTTTAAAAATCAGGGTTGGGAAGACTACCGCCAAATGCTGCTGGGCATTTATCCGCCGCGCGATGCAGAGGTGAATTTCCAACACGCAGCGCGTCAGGCGTATATTGGTTTGGGCACGGCCTTATTGGCAGCGGCGGAATTGGAAGTGGACAGCACGCCGATGGAGGGTTTTGACCCGAGCGCTCTGGATGAAATTTTGGATTTGCGCAGCCGTGGCCTGCGCAGCGTGGCGATTTTGCCGCTGGGTTACCGCGAAGCCGAGAACGATTGGCTGGTCAATCTGAAAAAAGTACGCCGTCCGCGTGCGCAGTTCATCAGTGAAGTGAAATAAATTCTTTCCATGCAAATAAAAATCCCCGCCTTGAGCGGGAATTTTTATTGGGTAAGGTTAATTAGCCCAACAGATGTGCAACGCCAGCTTTCTCTTCGTCGAGTTCTGCCAAAGTAGCATCCATTTTGCTGCGTGAGAATTCGTCGATTTCCAGACCTTGAACGATGGTGTATTTACCATTTTCGCAGGTCACTGGGAAGCCGTACATGGTGCCTTCTGGGATACCGTAGTCGCCTTTTGAAGGAACGCCCATGGTCACCCATTTGCCGTTGGTGCCCAATACCCAGTCACGGATGTGGTCAATCGCTGCGTTGGCCGCAGAAGCTGCAGATGACAAGCCACGCGCTTCGATGATCGCTGCGCCGCGTTTGCCCACGGTTGGGATGAAGGTGTCGCGTGTCCATGCTTGATCGTTAATCAATGCATCCACTTTATCCGCGCCGATGGTGGCGAAACGGGTGTCAGGATACATGGTTGGGCTGTGGTTGCCCCAAACGATGAGGTTTTCGATTTGGTCGATGGATTTGCCGGTTTTCGCTGCCAATTGGCTCAGGGCGCGGTTGTGATCCAGACGCAACATGGCGGTGAAGTTTTCAGCGGGCAGATCCGGTGCTGATTTCATGGCGATGTAGGCGTTGGTGTTGGCTGGGTTGCCGACTACCAATACTTTGACGTCGCGTTTGGCGTTGTCATTCAGTGCTTTGCCTTGAACGGTGAAGATTGCGCCGTTGGCTTCGAGCAGGTCTTTGCGTTCCATGCCTTTAGAGCGAGGACGTGCGCCGACTAAAACGGCTACGTCGGCGTCTTTGAACGCGACGTTTGGATCATCAGAGATCACGACGCCAGCCAATAATGGGAATGCGCAGTCTTCTAATTCCATCACGACGCCTTGAACCGCTGGCAATGCAGGGGTGATGTCAAGCAATTGCAAAATCACGGGTTGGTCTTTACCCAGCATATCGCCGTTGGCGATGCGGAACAACAATGAATAACAAATTTGACCAGCCGCGCCGGTCACTGCAACACGCATAGGAGCTTTTGCCATGATGACATCCTTATTTAGAAGTGAATAAAACCAGTTGATAAAAATTTGGTTTACTGTCGCTGTGCCGAGGTTTTACCGTTATTCTCGGACAAAGGGCAGGTAACCGAAAACTTTGTGTCATTATAAACCGCAGTAAGGACGATTTTTCGGAAAAATTGATGTTCCGCTGGGTTCAATATTGTTACGTCGCTGATGCGAGTGTAAAGAAGTCTGTGGTAAAGGTCAATAGGTCTTATCTCTTATATAAGATAATTAACCCGTAGACATGGATCAATGTTTGGGGCATAATTGAGTCGTTTAATTGTTGAGATATTTTGTATTTCGGCTCTACAATTGCTAAAGCAATGATTTGCAGATGAATGTTTGGATCATTGTGTATGAATTGGGCATAGTTTGTTGGGTTGCTCATGGTAGCTAAGTAGCTATAAAAGCGTTGAATAACATTAAAATTTATAAAAAGAGTCATTTGAGACATTGCGTGACGATTATTAACACACAAAACAAACCAATTTAGGACAATCGTATGGCAAATGGAGATGCCGTTACCGACAGTTCACCTGTCTTCAGTCCGCTGTATCAGCAGATTAAAGCGCTGTTGTTACAAAGTCTGGAGCAGGGGGAGTGGAATGCCGGTGAGATGATTCCGTCGGAAGTGGATTTGGCTTTACGCTATAAGGTGAGCCAAGGCACGGTGCGCAAGGCGATAGACGAGCTGACGGCGGAAAATTTGTTGGTGCGTCGTCAGGGGCGCGGCACTTTTGTGGCAACGCATCAGGAGCCTGTGAACCGTTTTCGATTTTTGCGGATGCAGAAAAAGGATGATGCAGAGTTTAAAACGTATTCCAGCGTCTTGGCGGTGGAAGCGGCGGTTCCGCCCGTTGAAGTGCGTGAGCGTTTGCAGATGAAGCCGAATCAGCAGGCGACGGTAATTAGCCGTTTGTTGTCGTTTGGCGATGAACCGGCGGTATTTGAATACATCTGGTTGCCGAAGGAAATTTTTCCGGATGTTACGATGGACAAGCTGGTGAACTACAAAGGTGGTTTATACGGCTGGTTCGAGGCGGAATACAATGTGCGCATGATTCGTGCCGTGGAGCATTTGTCCGCACATTTGGCCTCAGCCGATGTGGCGCAACGTTTGGCTGTGGAGCCGAATTCTGCGCTGTTGTATATAGAGCGTGTGTCGTATACCTATGCAGAGCAGCCGGTAGAGGTGCGTTTGGGTTGGTACAGTACGCGGCACTATCACTATCGCAATGAGTTGATTTGAGCTTGATTGGATAGACAGAGAGTCATGTAGTGAATAAAACGGTGATGTTTCGAGTTGCACGCGTGGTCTTGGGCGCGGTTCTGGTAGGTTTGGCCGCCACGCAGACCATAGCGGGTTGGGGTTGGCTGGGGATGTTGCCGTTGGTTTCAGGTTTGTTGGGCATTTGTCCGGCGTGTAGCCTTGGCGGCTGTGCGGTGGATGCGAATCAGTGCTCGACAAAGCGTTTTTAAAGCGTTGTTAGAACGTGAATTAAGCGCTAAAGTGCAGTTGTTTTTTGGTCGTTTTTCTTTTTCTTTTAACTTAACGAGGTCTCTTATGGGTCAAACACCACAAAAAGCCCAGCGTCCGGAGTTTCGCAATATCAATGTATCCGATTTGCGCAATTACCGTTTACCGCTGGCAGGTAAACTCTCGATTTTGCACCGTATCAGCGGTCTGGCGATGTTTTTGGCGTTGCCTTTCGTTTTGGCGCTGGTCGCATCCATGTTCACCACGGCGGATAAATTTGCGAGCGCTGTGAGCGTATTGAGTAACCCGTTGGTGAAATTGATCGCTTTGGGGCTGGTTTGGGCGATTATGCACCACGCGGTTGCCGGTGTACGCTATCTGTTGCTGGACACACACTACAAAGTGTCTAAAGAAGGTGGGCATCAAACGGCCATCGTCGTGTTTGCCGTCAGTTTGCTTTTGACTGCCATTGTTGCCGTCAAAATGTTTATTTAAGCCACGGGAGTCATCATGAAAAATATTAAAGCAGGTACGGCTCGCATTACCACCGGTGCGCACTATGGCTGGAAAGACTGGCTGGTGCAGCGCGTCACCGGCGTCATCATCCTGATCTGGGTATTGGCTATGCTGGTGCGCTTTGTGGTCGCATCGGATATGTCATTTGCCGGTTGGAATGCCTTTATGAGTGGCGCAGTGATGAAAACCCTGACCCTGTTCACCATCTTTGCCGTGGCTTACCACGCGTGGATCGGTGTACGCGATATTTGGATGGATTACATCAAATGTCCGGCACAGCGTTTGGCTTTGCATCTGTTCACAATTTTATGGTTGGTGGGCTGTGTGGTATACAGCTTGGCCGCGGTATTGGCGATTTAAGGAATAACAATGGCACTTTTAACAAAAAAATATGATGTGGTGGTGGTCGGTGCAGGCGGCTCCGGTTTGCGTGCCGCGCTCCAATTATCCGAAGCAGGTTTGTCCGTTGCGGTTTTGAGCAAAGTATTCCCAACGCGTTCGCACACCGTCGCGGCTCAGGGCGGTATCGGTGCATCTTTGGGCAATATGGCCGAAGACAACTGGCACTACCACTTTTACGACACGGTCAAAGGTTCTGACTGGTTGGGCGATCAAGACGCGATTGAATT
The DNA here is from genome assembly GCA_964502825.1 of uncultured Hydromonas sp. Taxonomy (GTDB): domain Bacteria; phylum Pseudomonadota; class Gammaproteobacteria; order Burkholderiales; family Burkholderiaceae; genus CTSOIL-112. Next base: position 12,692 of record CAZCYS010000014.1, read on the forward strand.
TATGTGCCGTCAAGCGGCCAACAACGTGTACGAGCTCGAACATTTCGGTATGCCATTTGACCGTAACCCAGATGGCACGATTTATCAACGTCCGTTTGGCGGTCACTCCGCGAACTATGGTGAAAAACCCGTACCACGCGCTTGCGCGGCAGCAGACCGTACCGGTCACGCGCTGTTGCACACCCTGTATCAACGCAACGTGCGTGCGCACACCCAATTCTTTGTCGAATGGATGGCGTTGGACTTGATCCGTGATCAGGACGGCGACGTACTCGGCGTGACTGCGCTCGAAATGGAAACCGGTGACGTGATGAATTTGCAAGCGAAAGTCACCTTGTTCGCCACCGGTGGTGCAGGCCGTATTTTCGCTGCATCAACCAATGCGTTCATCAATACGGGCGACGGTCTCGGCATGGCAGCGCGCGCAGGCATTCCGTTGCAAGACATGGAGTTCTGGCAATTCCACCCGACCGGCGTGGCGGGCGCAGGCGTATTGATTACCGAAGGCGTGCGTGGTGAAGGCGGTATTTTGCGCAATGCCAACGGCGAGCGCTTTATGGAGCGCTATGCGCCGACGCTGAAAGACTTGGCGCCGCGTGACTTCGTATCGCGCTCTATGGATCAAGAGATTAAAGAAGGCCGTGGCGTGGGTCCGAACAAAGACCACGTACTGCTTGACGTGACCCATATTGGTAAAGAAACCATTATGAAACGTCTGCCATCCATTTTTGAAATTGCGAAAAAATTCGCCAATGTGGACGCGACCAAAGAACCGATTCCGGTTGTGCCAACCATTCACTACCAAATGGGCGGTATCCCGACCAATATCTACGGTCAAGTCGTTGTGCCGGATGCAGACGGCAGCAATAAAGTGGTTAATGGCCTGTACGCAGTCGGCGAATGCTCATGCGTATCCGTACACGGCGCGAACCGTTTGGGTACCAACTCCTTGCTCGACCTCGTGGTATTCGGTCGTTCAGCGGGTAACCACATTGTGGACGCAGTGAAAAAATCCGCGTTGAATCACAAAGACTTGCCGCAAAATGCCTCGGAAATGACCGAAGCGCGCTTGGCACGTCTGAAAAATTCAACCACCGGCGAATACGCACAAGACGTGGCGAACAACATCCGTGCCAGCATGCAAAAACACGCGGCGGTGTTCCGTACCCAAGAAATCATGGACAAAGGCGTGACCTCAATTCTGGAGATCGAAGAGCAAGTCAAACACATCCATTTGCGCGACAAATCGCAAGTATTCAACACCGCATTGGTCGAAGCATTGGAAGTGGACAACTTGATCGAAGTGGCCAAAGCCACCATGATCTCGGCGGCGGCTCGTCACGAATGCCGTGGCGCGCACAGCGTACTTGATTACGAGCGTCCTGAAAATGATCCGGAGCATCCATTGGGCCGTAATGACAAAGAATGGATGAAACACACCTTGTGGTACAAAGAAGGCAACCGTCTGGCGTACAAACCAGTGAACATGAAGCCGTTGACTGTGGACACTGTGCCACCAAAACCGCGTACATTCTAAGGGTTTCGCCCAAAGTACAAACCTGCTTTGGGCGAGTGTCAAACAGAAAACAGACAAAGATGCGTTGGATTGAAGAGAACAGCGCATTTTGAAAAGGATACGAAAATGAGTAAAGGAACTCGCACGTTTCAAATTTATCGCTACGACCCGGACAAAGATGCCAAGCCGTATATGCAAACCATTAAGGTTGAGTTAGAAGATTCGGATCGCATGTTGCTCGACGCTTTGGTACGTTTGAAAAAAGAAGATGAAACCATTTCATTCCGCCGTTCATGCCGCGAAGGCGTGTGTGGCTCGGATGCGATGAATATCAATGGTAAAAACGGCTTGGCCTGCTTGACCAACCTGAACGATTTGCCGGAAACCATCGTTCTGCGCCCATTGCCGGGCTTGCCGGTGGTACGCGATTTGATCGTGGATATGACCGACTTCTTCAACCAATACCACTCGATCAAACCATACTTGATCAACGAATCGCCAGCGCCTGAAAAAGAGCGTCTGCAATCACCGGAACAACGTGAAGAATTGAACGGCCTGTACGAATGTATCTTGTGCGCTTGCTGCTCAACCTCTTGCCCATCGTTCTGGTGGAATCCCGACAAGTTCGTCGGTCCGGCAGGTTTGCTCGCCGCATATCGCTTCATCGCCGATACCCGTGACGAAGCGACTTCAGCGCGCTTGGACAACTTGGACGACCCATACCGTCTGTTCCGCTGTCATACCATTATGAACTGCGTGGACGTATGCCCGAAAGAGTTGAACCCGACCAAAGCCATCGGCAAAATCAAAGAAATGCTGGTGCGCCGCGCGATCTAAGCGGTTAATATGGCACGAAACAAAGGCGAACTTCGGTTCGCCTTTGTTTTTACTCGTGTCTGGTGGTTTTTAGCCTCGATTCTTCGGAATCCACGCCCACAGCATTTGCACTTGAATCGGTTCTTCGCCCGAGCTGTCGGTCACGGTGCAGGCGACCAGCACTTCGCCTTTTGGCTCGGTGAGGATTTGTTGGCGCTGCTCTTCTGTCAGAGTGGCGACGGCTTTGAGGTCGCCTTTGGCGACTTTTTTGTAGTCCACATGCAGGGATTTAATCAGCAGAATTTTGTCGTCGGGGATGTTGACACCGACAACGAAGCCCGTTGCGGTTTCCGCCAGCAATGCCATTGCCGCGGCGTGCAGACCTTTGATGTGGTTTTGCATCGGGCGGCGATTACGTAGGGTGCAAATGACGCGATTTTGTGTGACTTCTTCGTAGCGGATGCCTGCACTACCGACCATGGGGACGACGCGCCCGAGCATTTTGGACAGTACAAAAGTTTTGATGCCATTGGGCAGGGAGTTGGTTTTGTTGACCAAACCCATCAGGCGGTTTGTGGTCGGGCGGTCTGCGTGGTTGGTGTGATTCATGTTTCCTCTGCTGTGTGTGTTTTGGATATTGGGGTATGTGGTTTGTGTGCGCCGAGTTTTGAATGGCGTGATACATACATTCGCTTGTATTTTACCGAAACAGATGGATGAAATAAACGGATTTATGCGGCGATTTAATGAATTTTCGATTCATTTGATGTTTTTTGTGAGTTTTTGGGTGGTCTTTGGTTTTTTGTTCAAAGACTTGTTTGGCTTTTTGATAAACGATGTTTTACAATCTGTTCATGAATACTTCTTTATTACCCACTCAATTCCCCATTTATGCCCTGATCTGTGCCGCCGGTGTCGGTGCGCGTGCGGGCGGTGATTTGCCCAAACAGTATCAATTGATCCATGAGCAGCCGATGTTGTGGCACACGATCAAGGCCTTCGCCGACTGTCCTGAGTTGGCGCGCGTGTACGTGGTGATTTCGCCCAATGATGGTTGGTTCGCCGATAGCATTGCGCCTTTGATTGCCGAACGAGCTTGGTCGGATCGGGTGGTGATTTTGTCCGTCGGAGGTGAGAGTCGCGCCGAATCGGTGCGCAATGGTTTGGCCGAGTTGGACGCGCAGTTAGATGCGGATTTGAACGCGAATTCGAACGAGGTATCAGAGGCATGGGTGATGGTGCATGATGCAGCGCGTCCGTGTGTGCGTGTCGAGCAGATCGTGCAGTTACGTGATGCGGTGTGGACGCAGGCAGAGCAGATCGTGGCGGTCTCTTCTGAAGCGGATGAGTGGCGTAATATCGGTGGCATACTCGCACTGCCTGTGACCGATACCATCAAGCAGACGGCGGATGGTGCGCACATCAAAAAAACCATTGATCGCAGTAACTTGTGGGCGGCGCAAACGCCGCAAATGTTCACAGTCAGTCGTTTGTACAATGCGCTGTGTGATGCTTTGACTGACCCTGAGGTGGCCAAAACGATTACAGATGAAGCCAGCGTGATGGAGTGGTCAGGCTTTGCACCGCTGTTAGTGCAGGGCGAGTCCAGCAATTTAAAAGTAACCTATCCGCAGGATTTCGATTTGGCGGGATTTTATTTGAGTCGTCAGCCGTTTGGCTCGGTCTCATAGGTCGCAGCGATGATTGTCATGGCAACCGATCTGCATGGTGTGAGCGATGAACTTCGCCAACAATGCGAGTCGATGACGCATCAGCCCATCATTTGGCTATCACCGTGGGATACAGCGCTTAATCCCTATGCGGATGAGAAAACCGCTCATGCCGTATTTTTAGAGCAAGATGGCTTTACAGCGTATGCTGATAAAATTCGAGCAACGATGGTGCAGCAGGGTGAGAAGGTAACCGATTTGTTGGGGTTCAGTGTGGGTGCAACGGCGGCATGGTTGTACGCCAGTGACGAGCCAGTCCCCCAAGATTTGAGGGTTTGGCTATTCTATGGTTCACGTATTCGGGATTACTTGGATCGGCAGCCGCGATGTCGCGTGCAGACCATCTGGGCGGAGCACGAACCGAGTTTCAATCCGATGGAGTTATCTGCACAGTTGCGGGCGTGCGGTATATCGGCGGAATTGGTGTCGGGTGCTGCGCATGGATTTATGAATCCGAATTCGGCAGCGTATTCGGAGCAATTATTACACGTTTATTTACGCACCATCGCTCAGACCAATTCATGAATATGCAATCGCCGCAAACGCGGTACAGCCCGCGCGACGACGGCGACGA
>CAZCYS010000014.1:17427-18649 GCA_964502825.1 uncultured Hydromonas sp.
TCATGAATATGCAATCGCCGCAAACGCGGTACAGCCCGCGCGACGACGGCGACGATGAGCAAGGTCATCACGCCGCCAAACACCACGGATGGTACCAATCCCATGAAACGCGCGGCGACACCCGACTCGAATGCACCCAACTCATTCGATGAACCGATAAAAATTCCATTGATCGCCGAGACGCGTCCGCGCATTTCATCTGGCGTGGTCAATTGCAAAATCGTTGAGCGCAGTACCACCGACACGCTGTCAAACACGCCCGAGGTGAACAGCGCACCGACCGAGAGCCACAGAGATTTTGACAGTGCAAAGACAATCATCGCTACGCCAAAACCCGCAACGGCGGAGAGTAGAATCCGCCCCGCGTTGCGATTGATCGGATGGCGTGCCAAATACAAGCCCATTAAAATCGCGCCGCAGGCGGGTGCGGCACGCAGCAGACCGAGCGTTTCCGGCCCGCTGTGCAACACATTTTTGACAAAAGCAGGGAGCAAAGCCATTGCGCCGCCGAACAGCACGGCGAACATGTCCAAAGCCAGCGCGGCCAATAAAATGGGATGCGAAAAAACAAAACGCAAACCTTGTGCAATACCTGAGAAAATTAAGGCGACGCTTTGTTTGCTCTGTGCATTCGGTGCATCCGTAGCGTGCTTGGGTACGCCGAGCAAGCCAATCAAGGCGGCGGTCGCACACACCAGCGTCGCACCATACGCCCAAGTCAGATGACTCACCGCCAGTAGAACGCCGCCAATGGCGGGGCCGACGATTTGCGCGAATTGAAACACACTCGAACCGATGCCGGTGGCGCGCGCGTAGTCTTCACGTTCAAACAATCGGACCAGCAAGGTATTGTAAACCGGACTTAAAAACGCACGGGCAAAGCCAGACAAGGCAATCGCGGCATAAATTGGCCATGCACCGTACTGCGTGATCCACGCGACGCCGAAATCGGATGAAACCCACCACAGCGTGAACGACATGACCGCCAGCAAAATGCACGCCAAGCCACCGAGAAAGCGGCGCGAATAATGATCGACTGCATAGCCTGCAAACAGCGCGCTGGTAAAATACGGGATGACCTCAGCCAGACCGATCAGGCCGAGGGCGAGTTCGCTGCCGGTGATTTGATAGATTTGCCAGCCGACCACCACGCTGGTGATTTGATAGCACAATACCACGCCGAGCCGATAGGTCAATAGCGAGAGAAACGGGCGCGTGAGCA
>CAZCYS010000015.1:0-18325 GCA_964502825.1 uncultured Hydromonas sp.
AATTGATTCAAATTCAGCCGGTCGAAAAATGGCGCGGCAGCATGATGACGCACGAGGTCGATACGATTCTGACCGGTGCGGGCGCGGTGACGCGTCGCGTGGCTGAGGCAGCCGAGCGTGCGGGCTTGGTGTTTGCGGTGGACCCGACCAGCGCGGATGCGTCCTGCATCGGCGGCAATGTGGCGATGAACGCGGGCGGTAAAAAGGCGGTGCTTTGGGGTACGGCGCTGGATAATCTGGCGAGCTGGACGATGGTCGATCCGAAAGGCAATTGGCTGGAGGTCACGCGTCTGGATCACAATATGGGCAAAATCCATGATGCCGAGTTTGCCACATTTGAATTGGTGCGTTTTACGCCCGATCGCAAAACCGAATTGAGCCGCGAGACCTTGAAAATTCCCGGGCATACCTTCCGCAAGGTCGGCTTGGGCAAAGATGTCACCGATAAATTCCTCGCCGGTCTGCCGGGCGTGCAAAAAGAGGGTACGGACGGGCTGATTACCTCGGCGCGTTGGGTGCTGCACCGCATGCCGAAACACACGCGCACCGTGTGTCTGGAGTTTTTCGGGCAGGCGCGCGAGTCGATTCCGAGCATTGTTGAGATCAAAGAATATTTGGATCAAACGGCGAAAACCACGGGTGCAACGTTGGCCGGTTTGGAGCATTTGGACGAGCGCTATCTGCGCGCGGTCGGCTACGAAACCAAAAGCCGCCGCGCCGAGCTGCCGAAAATGGCCTTATTCGGTGACATTGTGGGCGATGACGAAGACGCCGTGGCACAGGCCGCGTCCGAAGTCGTGCGCTTGGCCAGCCGCCGAACGGGCGAGGGTTTTGTCGCGGTCAGTCCTGAAGCGCGCAAAAAATTCTGGCTCGATCGCGCACGCACGGCGGCGATTTCGCGCCACACCAATGCGTTTAAAGTCAACGAAGACGTGGTGATTCCGCTGCCGCGCATGGGCGAGTACACTGATGCGATTGAGCGCATCAATATTGAATTGTCGGCAAAAAACAAGTTCAAACTTCTGGACGCGCTGGATCAATACCTTGCGGGTGATTTGCCCGTCGTGAAAAATGACGATGGCAGCGCGAACGATCAAAGCAAACTCGAAGTCATCGGCGATCGCGCACTGGATGCGCGTGCGATGATTGCCAACGTGCGTGCGCGTTGGCACTACTGGATGGCGCAGATCGATACGCCGCTGGCGCAGATCATCGATACCGTGGATGGCATGGTGGATGCGAACACGCGCGAGGTGCTGCATCAGCGTTTGCAAGAGCGACCGGACGTGCGCATGTTTGACGTGCTGCAGGACCGCACGATACGTCTGTCGTACAAACGCGAGGTACGCCCAGAATTGCGCGGGATTTTCACCGGTTTGTCGTTCACCAAAATTTTGGACGACGTGACCGAGATTCACCAAAAAGTGCTGCGTTCGCGCGTATTCGTCGCGCTGCACATGCACGCCGGCGATGGCAACGTCCACACCAATATTCCGGTCAACTCGGACGACTACGAGATGCTGCACGAGGCGAACGAAGCGGTCGCACGCATCATGGCGATTGCGCGTTCACTCGATGGCGTGATTTCGGGCGAACACGGCATCGGCATCACCAAACTCGAATTTTTAAGCGAAGCGGAAATGGCGCCGTTTCGTGCGTACAAACAACAGGTTGACCCGAACGGTCACTTCAATCGCGGCAAACTGATGGCAGGCGCGGATTTGCGCAATGCGTATACACCGTCGTTTGGCCTGATGGGGGTGGAGTCACTCATTATGCAGCAGTCCGACATCGGAGCGATTGCCGATAGCGTGAAGGACTGCTTGCGCTGCGGCAAATGCAAACCGGTGTGTACCACGCATGTGCCGGTGGCGAATTTGCTGTATTCGCCACGCAATAAAATCCTCGCCACATCCTTGCTGATTGAAGCGTTTTTGTACGAAGAGCAAACGCGGCGCGGTATTTCGATCGCGCATTGGGGCGAATTTGAAGACGTCGCCGATCACTGCACCGTCTGCCACCGCTGCGAAAAGCCGTGTCCGGTGAATATTGATTTTGGCGACGTGACCATTGCCATGCGCAATTTACTGCGCAAAATGAACAAAAAAACGCCGAATTTGGGCACGAAATTGGCGATGACCTACCTGAATATGCGCGACCCGTCGAGCATCCGCTTGTACAAAAAAGCGGTGATCGAGTGGGGCAATAAAGCGCAAAACTGGGCGCACAATATCGCTAAAACTACGCTGGTCACGCGTGCGCAAACCACGCAACCGCAAGCAACTGTAGGGCGTGCGACGGTGCGCGAGCAGGTGATTCACTTCATCAATAAACCGATGCCGGGCAATTTGCCGAAGAAAACCGCACGCGCTTTACTCGATATTGAGGACGCCAAATACGTGCCGATCATTCGCGACCCGCAGACCACCACCAGCGACACCGAGGCCGTGTTCTACTTCCCGGGGTGCGGCTCCGAGCGGCTGTTCTCGCAGGTCGGTTTGGCGACGCAGGCCATGCTGTATCACACCGGCGTGCAGACCGTACTGCCGCCGGGCTACTTGTGCTGCGGCTATCCGCAGGCGGCGACCGGTAACGATGATAAAGCCGATCAGATCACCACGGACAACCGTGTGCTGTTCCACCGCGTCGCCACTACGCTGAACTATCTGGACATCAAAACCGTGATTGTTTCGTGCGGGACGTGTATGGATCAATTGGAAAAATATCAGTTTGACAAAATTTTCCCGAATGCGCGCCTGCTTGACATCCACGAATATCTGCTGGAAAAAGGCGTGAAGCTCGATGGTGTGGGTGGCGTGCGCTATATGTACCACGATCCGTGCCACAGCCCGATGAAAACCTATAATCCGCTCAAGGTGGTGAACGAGTTGATGGACACCCATGTGCCGTTGGCCGATCGCTGCTGCGGTGAGTCGGGTACGTTCGCCATCAGTCGCCCTGATATTGCGACACAAGTGCGCTTTCGTAAAGAGCAGGAGCTGCGCGCCGATGCCGATGCGCTGCGCGCGGACGGTTTCACCGGCGAGGTGAAGGTATTGACCTCCTGTCCGGCGTGTATGCAGGGCTTGAGCCGCTATCGCAACGATATTGACGCCGATCCCGACTACATCGTGGTGGAAATGGCCAAGCGGATTTTGGGCGAGAATTGGATGGCGGATTACGTGAAAACCGTTAATAACGGCGGTATTGAGCGGGTGCTGGTGTAACGAGTGAATGGTCATGGGACGCCAACGGATCAAGGCCGGCGGCGTCCTGTTTAAGCCGTACGAGAACCACTCTCGTATTCGTGCGCTGATTCAGCAACGTTTTAATGTCGGCTCGCGCCATGTTTTCTACGGATTTACGGGCTGAACGGACGATTGCGCCTACACGGTTTGTGCGTTTTTTCAGCATACAATCATCTATCGCTCGGCTCGGCGCTGTACTTTGGTTGGCCGACTGTTTTGACTTTCGTGAATACTTGCTATGCCCGCTTTTTCCTTACAGAAAAAATTCTTCTTGGCCTTTTTCTCCATCGCCGTGCTGTTGGTGTTGTTGACCACGGGCGTGATGCACCATCAGGTGCGTCAGGGCTTTGACGAATACGTAACGAGCGCGAAAATTCAACGGCTGGGTAAGGTGGAATCGGTGCTGGTGCACATGCATCAGCAGGATGGCGGTTTGGATGTGTTGCGTAAATCGGGCGCATGGGCCGATTTGTTGGCCTCCGTTGAAGCGGTGCGCCGCGATCAGTTTGATGCCGATACGCCGCCGGTCGCTCAGAATCGTTGGGGTTCCAGCCCGATTCAGCCGGCACCCGCTGCGCCGGTGCGCAGCCCCGAGACCGTGGCGCGCGAGGACAAAGCGATTGCTTCATCGGTCAGCATTATGTTGCAGGCGCGGCAAGAGCAGCCCACTCCGCAATCGCCTGAGCCGATTCCGCCGTATGCGCGCGGTGTGGCGCTGCTGGATGCGAACGGCTTGTTTTTGGCGGGTGAAACGGTGGATGCGCAGTACGCGATGTTTGAGCCGATTCGCAATGCACAACGACAAATCATTGCTTATTGGCTGGTCAGTCGCAACGGCTTGGCCTACGATGCTTTGGGGCGTACTTTTGTGGATGAGCAGTTTAAGGGCTTTTTGCTGATGGTTGCGGTCGCTGCGGCGTTTTCGGCCTTCATCGCTTGGTTATTGTCCCTGCACTTTCGCCGACCGATTGCCGAATTGCAAACCGGTTTTCGTGCGGTGGCCGCAGGGCGTTTGAATACCCGTTTGGACACCAGCGACGGTAATGAAATGGGGGATATTGCGACGCATTTTAATCGCATGACCGCGCAGTTGGAGGCACAGGAAACCGCTCGTCGGCAGTGGGTCGCCGATACCTCGCATGAGCTGCGCACGCCATTGACGGTATTGCGTATGCGTACCGAGGCGATGCGTGACGGCATCGTGCCGAATACGGATGAGGAATGGCAACGCAGCATCAAAACCATTGAGGATTTGGCGCTGTTGATCGATGACTTGCAACAAATGGCCAAAGCGACGGCGGGACAGTGGGATTTGAGTCTGCAAGCGATTGACCTGAATCGTTGGCTGGCCGAGGTTGCGGAGGATCATAAACCGGCGTTCGAGCAAGCGGGATTGAGCTTGAGCTACACGCCATTGCCCCAATCGGTGTATATTCAGGGTGATGAGCAACGCTTGCAGCAGGTGGTGCGCAATATTTTGGTCAACAGCATGCGCTATACCGATGCGCCCGGGCAGACGCAAATTCGGCTGTCGCTGGTCGAGGGCTGGGCGCGCATTGTGCTCAAGGACAGCTCGCCCGGTGTACCGGAAGCGTCGCTCCCGCACCTGTTTGAGCGCTTTTATCGGGTCGATGGCTCGCGCAATCGCGCCACCGGCGGCTCGGGGCTGGGTTTGGCCATTAGTCAGGGCATCGTGAGCGCGCATGGCGGTACCATGAGTGCGCAGCATTCGGATTTGGGTGGCTTACAGATCGTTATCCAATTACCGTTACCGGTCGAAACACCGGCGGCGGAAAGTCGGGTGAAAAAATTTAAACGCGGTTTGAATCTTGGAAAACAATAATTTTGCCCCATATTATGGGGTATGGACGATAACTTCAGCAAAGGAGTGACGATGGACAATAGTTTTGAACGCAAAAGCCAGATTTTATTGGTCGAAGACGAAGCCATGATTGCGCAGGTGCAACAGGCGTATTTGCAAAACGCAGGCTTCTTGGTGCACTGGCACGACAAGGGCGACGCGGTGATTGAGGCTGTGAAGATTCAAAAGCCCGATTTGGTGATTTTGGACGTCATGATTCCGGACAAAAAAGGGCGCGACGGCATGGCCTTGTGCCGCGAGATTCGCGAGTTTTCCGACGTGCCGGTGATGATGATTACCGCGAAAGTCGAAGAGGTGGATCGTCTGCTCGGATTTGAAAACGGCGCGGATGACTATTTGTGCAAACCGTTCAGCCCGAAAGAAATGGTGGCGCGTGCCAAAGCGCTGTTGCGCCGTCGCGTGAGCGGTAATACTGGACAAAATGCCTTCGTGTTTGACCCTGCGGCGCAGGTGATTCGCTATGGCGAGCAAAAGCTGGATTTGACGCCGACCGAGTTGCGTTTGTTCAATACCTTGCTGGCGCAGCCGGAGCGCGTATTCTCGCGCGACCAATTGATTGCGCAGGCGTATCACGACAATTTGGACGTGTTTGACCGCGCGATTGACAGCCACATCAAAAATCTGCGCAAAAAAATCGCGGCGGTATTGCCGGACGTGGACGTGGTGCAGTCGGTGTATGGCATGGGTTACCGCTATTCACCGCCGGAAGAGTCGTTGTAATCGGACGACGGGCATTTGTCGCTGGCAAATGCCTTCAGAATTCATGGAACGCCAAAACCCGACGATTGTCGGGTTTTTGGTTTGAGGGATGTTAACAGGCTTATTGCTGCTGTTGATGCATCGGTCTTAAACCCTCGCGTGGCGGTTTGCCAAAATTCGCCATCAATTTATCTCCGCGCATTTCGCAGGTTGCGGGTATGGTTGTGCTGGCGTTGCGCGGGCTGGTGATGTTTACGGTATCACCGGCTTTTTTACCCTCGCAGGCTTGTTCCATCGCGCGCATGCGTTCCAACTTTTGATTGGGCATGGCTTGCAATTGGCCCGTGCGTGGTGATTGGGTGCAGGTTGCATCGAGGCTCTCACCGCGTGGCGTGGTCAATTTCACAGCGGTGCCTTCGGTTTTATTCACACAGGCGGCCACGGCAGCTTGGCGCATGGCGTCGCGGTTGCCATCGCCATAACCACGGCGGCCGGATTGATTGTCCATGCTGCCACACGCGGCTAAAATCGTGCCGGAGGCGATCAGCGATGAAATGAGTAGGGTGCGTTTCATACGGTTCTCCTAAGGTTGCAAATCGTGCGTTTTGTGCATGTCGCGTATATCGCACATATCGTGCTGAAAAGAGGCACATCGGGATGATGGTGCATTTGCGTGTACAATCATAGGCCGAAAACGTAGCGCAAATGTGAGGCGCGTGTAAATTTTTGTAAAGTTGGGGCTTCGCCTGCTTTACCGATACCAGTTTGAAAGTATTTATGTTAACCGTTCATTATCAAATTTCTGTCAATCCCCATTCGGCGCACGAGCAGGTGCATTTGTCCGCCGAGCAATTGTGGTCGGGCTTGCTGCTGCGCATCGTGGAGCCAGAGCGCTTCACCATTGGTTTGGATCGTGCCGAGGTGGCGCAAATTAGCGATGTGCGGTATCAGCGCACCTTATTTTTTGGCGAGCATGCGATTCGCGACGAGGTGGTGCTAACGCCGCAGCACAGCGTGCGTTTCACGACCGAGGCAACAGACACGGTGCCGTCGGGGCAGTTGTATTATGAAATTCAGAACGACCCGATGCAGGGATTGATGTTGCATTGCGAGTACGCCACGAATTTCCCCGAACCCAATACGGACGAGGATCGATCCTTGCTGGAAGCGGTAAAAAATGCCTATCGCATGATTGATGAGGATATGGTGCGCCTCATCCGCGAATATGCGCTGATGGTGCGGCATTAAAACTGCATTAAAACCGCATTAAAAAGGGCGCTACTCAGAGCGCCCTTTGTTTTAGATCACAGGGTGATTATCCGCACGCCCCTACATGGCCGCAGCTGGTGCAAAATTCGCAGCCGTCTTTCTTAATCACCGTGTGGCTGCCGCATTCTGGGCAGGGTTTGCCTGCGATCGGCGCCAAGGTTTCGGGCTTTTCCTCGATGAACAAATCGCCTTGCTCCGGCATCATCACGCCCATATTCTCCACCGGGAAGCCTTCGTCGGTCAAAATGCCGAGCATGGCGTAACGATGAATCACCAGTCGTGCGAGGTAGGCCATGGTTGATGGCCAGCTTTGTGATTTTTCTTGATTCGGCACGCGCGCGAAAAAGTCGCCTTGCGGTTCGGCGTAATTGAGCAGTTTGCGTAGTTTCATGCCGATCCACGCGGGGTCAATCACGCGCATGTCGTGCGAGAGCATTTTGCTCAGACCGTCCAATTCGCGCGGATACGTGCCCGCGAGCCACATCGAGTATGGGCGGCGCGCGCCGTTGGGCAATACGAGTTCTTTGATGAACAGCACAAAGTCGTCGCCGGTTTGCGGATTGTTGATGTCCACCGACCAGCTGATCGTGCCGTCGGGGCCGGATTTCGGTTCTTTGCGCGCAAACATCGCGTCCAATACCGGCGTTGGCTCGCCGGCGTTCTCCGCCGTGATTTCGCCAATATCACCGATGCGGTGACGCACGACTTTGGCCAAAATCGCACCCGCGCTGGTCGCGGTCACGGTGCTGTCGCCCAATTCAACCGCGTATTGTTGCTCGCCCGGTGTTTTTGCCAACGAGTCGAGTTTCATATTCAGCCATGCGGTGTCTTGGCAACGCATGTCCATCGACAGGGTTTTGGCCAATGCGCCCAAACCGCGCGGGTGATTGCCATTGACCCAGCATTCAAACGGCTGGGCGTCGTTGTCCAGATGGCCGACGAATACGGCAAAGTCGCCCGCCGCGTGCTCCACCATGTATGTCCATGATGGATTGCCGCCTTTGGTTTTCGGACGGCTCGGGTATTTCAGGCTGGCGAGTGCCGGTGTCGGCGCGGTTTTCAGACTGATGCGGCGCTCGGTGTCGTTTTCCGAGGTGCCGGATAAATCCTGCGGCGTTTCTTTGGACGGCTCTACCGACAGAACCGCGCCGAGTATCGAGTTCGGACGATAGGTGGTGATGCCTTTCAGCCCCGCTTTCCACGCGGACAGATAGAGGTTTTCAAAATCGGCAAACGGGTAATCGGCCGGTACATTGACGGTTTTAGAAATTGCCGTGTCGATGTATGGCCCGACGGCGGTACACATCAGCATGTGATCGTTCGCGCTCATCTCCAGCGCGGAGACGAAATATTCGGGCAATTGGCTCACGTCGTGGCCGAGCGTGCGGTACAGGCGGTAGGCGTGGTCTTCGACCAAATACTCTTTGTGCGTGCCGTCGGCCATGCGTTTTTTGCGCGTGTAAAACCAGCTAAACGGCGGCTCGATGCCGTTCGACGCATTGTCGGCGAACGCCAGTGAAATCGTGCCGGTCGGCGCGATGGAGAGCAGGTGTGAATTGCGAATGCCGTGTTTGCGGATGCGTGCCTTGAGCGCCTCCGGCAGGCGGCTGGCGCAGTGCGGTTCGGCCAAATATTTGTCCGCGTCAAACAGCGGGAACGGTCCTTTTTCGATGGCCAGTTCGACCGAAGCCTCATATGCCGCATCACGCATGGCGCGCGAAATCTGCGCCGCCATCGCACGACCTTCGTCCGAATTGTATTTGAGCTTCATCATGATCAGGGCGTCGCCCAAACCGGTGAAACCCAGCCCGACGCGGCGCTTGGCTTGCGCCTCTTTGTATTGTTCGTCCAATGGCCAAACGGTTAAATCCAATACGTTGTCCAACATGCGAATCGACAACGCGGTCACGCGCGCGAAGGATTCAAAGTCAAAGGATGGATGCGTACCGAACGGGTCGCGCACGAAGGCGCACAGATTGATTGAGCCGAGGTCGCAGCAGCCGTAATCGGGTAACGGCTGCTCGCCGCATGGGTTGGTGGACTCGATGGTTTCGCAGTAGGATAGATTGTTGTCGCGGTTGATTTTGCTCATGAACAGCACGCCCGGCTCGGCGTGATCGTAAGTGGATTCCATGATTTGCTGCCACAAATCGCGCGCTTTCACCTTGCGATACACCCACAGTCCGTCGGGCCGCTGATAATAGCCTTTGAACACGCTCGCATCCGGCTCCTTCGCATGTACCAATTCCCAATCGGCATCGGCCTCCACCGCCTGCATGAAGGCGTCGGATACGCCGACGGAAATATTGAAGTTGCGCAGATCGCCCTGATCCTTGGCGTGAATGAACTCTTCAACATCCGGATGATCGCAGTCCAAAACGCCCATTTGCGCACCGCGACGCGAGCCGGCCGACTCGACTGTTTCGCATGAGCGGTCAAACACGCGCATATACGACACCGGCCCCGAGGCCAAGCTGTGCGTGCCTTTCACGCGTGCGCCTTTCGGACGGATTTTGGAAAAGTTGTAGCCAACACCGCCGCCGCGTCGCATGGTTTCCGCCGCTTGCAACAGCGCCGAATAAATCCCCGGTTTGCCGTCCGAATCTACTTCCGACACCGAATCGCCGACCGGCTGTACAAAACAGTTGATCAACGTGGCTTGAATATCCGTTCCCGCCGCCGAATTGATGCGTCCGCCGGGGATGAAGCCGCCTTCGAGCGCGCGGTAAAAATCCTCAGCCAGTTGCTCGCGCAATTCAGGCTTTTCACACTCGGCCAGCGCGCGCGCCACACGCTGTCGCACCTGCTCCAACGTCGTCTCGTCGCCTTTGGCATATTTCTCGATCAGCACCTCGCGGCTGATGTCTTGTTCGGCGGGTCGGGTCAGATGGGCGATGTTGTCGAAATGCACGAGAAGCTCCTTGCTGTTGGGTCGATGTCAGAGGCGCTGAGGGCGAATGCCGCGCGTGGGTTCTGAGCATCGGTATGATGCGGTCAATACCGCTATCATACCGAAAATTACCGTTGCCCGTTGGGCTGAACGGTTTTGATTTGATTTTTATTTTTAATTTAAAATCAAATGGTTATATTGGTTTTCGGCCGCTTGGGCGGTCAAAAAATTGGGGCGTTATAGTCAATTTCTATGGCGCAAGCTGTGGACGGAATGCGTTTGAATTCGGTTAAAGGTCTGAAATATCAGGCTAATTTTTAGCAGACTGAATGCAGGAGGAAATGATAAAAAAAGCGCACGAGGCTATTCGTGCGCTTTTGAGCTTGAGCGGAGGCATTAACCCTTGAGCTTGGCGAGTAAAATCTCATTCACCTGCGCCGGATTGGCTTTGCCTTTGGAGGCGCGCATCACTTGGCCGACGAGGAAGCCGAAGCTTTTCTCTTTGCCCGCGCGGTATTCTTCGACCACGCCTGCGTTGGCGGCCATGACCTCAGCCACGATGGCTTCAATCGCGCCGCTGTCGGATACTTGTTTCAGGCCGCGCGCATCAATGATGGCGTCAATCTGCGCGTCGCCTTGATCCGCTTGCTCGCCCGCCCACACGGCGGCGAAAACCTCTTTGGCGAGCTTGTTCGACAGGGTGTTGTCTTGGATTTTCGCCAGCAGCTGCGCCAAACGTGTGGCTGAAACAGGCGAATTACTCAATTCCAAGCCATCTTTGTTCAGCGTTGCGGCCAGATCGCTCATCATCCAGTTTGCCACCAGTTTGGCGTCCGGTTGGGTCATGGCGGCGACAGCGGTTTCAAAGTAGGCGGCGTGCGCTTTGCTCATGGAGACTTGCTCGGCGTCGTACTGCGACAGGCCGTATTGCTCGGCAAAACGCGCTTGCAGTGCCGCGGGTAATTCCGGCATGGTGGCTTTGACCTGCGCTTTCCATTCGTCGGAAATCACCAGTGGCAACAGGTCGGGGTCAGGGAAATAGCGGTAGTCGTGCGCGTCTTCTTTGGTGCGCATGACGCGGGTTTGGCCGCTCGCGGGGTCAAACAATACGGTCGCTTGTTGCACTGCGCCGCCGTCCTCGATGATGCGGATTTGTTCGTTGATCTCGTAGTTGATCGCGTCTTCGAGGAATTTGAATGAGTTCAGGTTTTTGATCTCGCGGCGCGTGCCCAGCTCGGTTTGGCCGACGCGACGCACGGAGACGTTGGCATCGCAGCGGAATGAGCCTTCTTGCATATTGCCGTCGCACACGCCGAGCCAGACCACGAGTTTGTGCAGTTCTTTGGCGTAGGCCACGGCTTCGGCGGCGCTGTACATCACCGGCTCGGTGACGATTTCGAGCAGCGGCGTACCGGCGCGGTTCAAATCAATGCCGGATTCGTCCTCGAACAGCTCGTGCACGGATTTGCCGGCGTCTTCTTCGAGGTGGGCGCGGGTGAGTTGAACGGTTTTGCGATAGGCTTTTTCTTTTTCGCCGACGTTGAACGACAGCGTGCCGCCGATGACCACGGGCAGTTCAAATTGTGAAATTTGGTAGCCTTTGGGCAAGTCGGGGTAGAAGTAGTTTTTGCGCGCGAATACGCTCATGGGTGCGACTTCTGCGCCGATGGCCAAACCAAAGGTGATGGCTTTTTCGACCGCGCCTTTATTCAATACCGGCAATACACCCGGCAAGGCCAGATCGACCGCGCACGATTGGGTGTTTGGCTCGGCGCCATAAGCGGTCGGCGCGCCGGAGAAAATTTTCGATGCGGTGGATAATTGTGCGTGGGTTTCTAACCCGATGACGACTTCCCAGCTCATAATGAATCCTTGTGAATACTTGGTTTAGCGTGTGGTGTTTTGGGCGCAACTGCCGGTGCGCTCGTTCAGCAAAATCGGCAAAATCCGGTCGTTTTGCGCGCATACGGATTTGCAATTGAGCACGGAGACGCTGACGTACTGGCCGTTTTCCCACATATAAATATGACAGCGGCGGTCTTTTTTCGATTGCAAATCTACCTGCGGACGGGTTTTGACTTGTGTGAAGTCGGCCAGATTGAATTGGCAACGACCCTGACGCGGATTCGCTGTCCATTCGAGCTGCTCGACCACGTTGCTGTTCACCTTCAGCTTGATAAAATCGTAGTAATTGTCCTCTTCGCGCTGCTCGCACGCGCCCTGAAAATTTACGTCGGAGGAGCGCGATGGCGCGAGGGTGCTACACGCATTCAGTACCAAGACCGCGCCAATCAGTGCGAGGCCGCTCCAAAGTGTGCGCGAGCGGATCATTGTGCCACCTCTGGTTTGCGTTGGTGCCAATCTGTGACCGACTGGAAGGCGTGTGCGACTTGCAACAGACGCGCTTCGTCAAAATAATTGCCAATGATTTGCAGTCCGATCGGACGCTCGTCCGATGAGAACCCACACGGCACGCTCATACCCGGCAAGCCTGCCAAATTCAGCGAGAGCGTGTAAATATCGGCCAAATACATTTGCACCGGATCGTCCGATTTTTCACCCAAACGCCACGCCGGTGTTGGTGCAACCGGCCCCATGATGACGTCGCACTGCGCCAAGGCGTTTTGATAATCCTGCGCAATCATGCGGCGTAGACGTTGCGCCTGCAAATAATAGGCGTCGTAATAGCCGTGTGACAAAACGTAGGTACCGACCAAAATGCGACGTTTGACTTCCCAGCCAAAGCCCTCGGAGCGCGATTTGCGGTACATATCTTCCAGATCGCTGTACTGCGCGGCGCGGTGACCGTAGCGCACGCCGTCAAAACGCGACAAATTGCTGGATGCTTCCGCCGGTGCGATGACGTAATAGGTCGGGATGGACAATTCGGTGTGCGGTAAATGCACGTCCACGACCGTCGCACCGAGCTGCTCCAGTTGCGCAATCGCGGCCAAGGTCGCTGCTTTGACCTCAGCGTCCAAACCCGCGCCGTAAAATTCGCCCGGCACGCCGATGCGCAGACCCTTGAGCGGCTGCGATTCACTCGCCTCAGACGAGAACGCTTGATCGAGCAGACGGGTGAAATCCTCGCGCTCGCGTTGCAAACTGGTTGAGTCGCGTTCATCAAAGCCGTGCATGGCGTTGAGTAAGGTCGCGCAGTCGTGCGCCGTGCGCGCCATCGGGCCGGCTTGATCGAGGGATGAGGCGTAGGCAATCATGCCGTAGCGTGAGACGCGGCCATAGGTCGGCTTGATGCCCGTGATGCCGCAGAAAGAGGCGGGCTGGCGAATCGAGCCACCGGTGTCCGTGCCCGTCGCCGCGACCACTAAACCTGCCGCGACCGCGCAAGCCGAGCCGCCCGAGGAGCCGCCGGGTACGAGTTCGGTGTTCCACGGATTTTTCACCGCGCCGTAGTAGGAGTTTTCGTTGGACGAGCCCATGGCGAATTCGTCCATATTCAGTTTGCCCAAAGTGACCGCGCCCGCGTCTTTCAGTCGCGCCACGACGGTTGCGTCAAACGGGCTCATGTACTGCGCGAGAATTTTCGAGCCGGCGGTGGTGGCAAAATCGCGGGTGACGAAGACGTCTTTGTGCGCGATCGGAATGCCGGTGAGTGCGTTCGTCTGACCGGCGGCAATGGCTGCGTCGGCGGCGCGCGCTTGCGTCAGCGTGGCCTCAGCGTCGCGGCGGATAAAGGCGTTCAGGTCCGCGTGTGCTTCGGCACGGCTCAAAAAGTGTTGCGCCAGTTCAACCGCAGAGAGCTGTTTGCTGTCCAGTTGTGTGCGCAATTCGCGGATGGATAAAGTGTGTAACATAAAAATCCTGATCGTTAACAGTGAGTACGATGGTGACGATAGTAGCGAAGCAAGGTTTTATTCGATGACCTTGGGTACCAAAAACAATCCTTGGTCGGCCTGCGGCGCATTCGCCATATTCGCCTCGCGGTTGTTCGGCTCGCTCACCGCATCGGTGCGCAAACGCTGGCTCATCTCCTGAATCATCGCAATCGGGTGCATCAGCGGCGCAATGCCTGCGGTGTCCACCTGGCTCATTTGGTCGATCAGGCCGAAAATCGTGTTCATCTGCGTGAGCGTCTGTTCGGCTTCGTCGGCGCTCAGGTTCAATTGCGACAGGCGCGCGACTTTTTGTACATCGTTTAAAGTCAATGACATAAAAACTCCATCCGTCTCGGATTTGTGTGAAATCAATAAGGCGCAATTGTACCGCAAAGCGCGGTTTTGAGCGGCTCAGAATGCGTATGGATTGGTGTGTTTGGATCAGAGTTGAATCAGCATCACGCCGTCGTCATCGTCGGGCAGCGGGTGGATGCGGTGGGCGATGCGGTGTTCGGCCAGATAATCGTAAAAATTGCGCATTTTGTGGCGGAATTTGATCACGTCGTCGATCACGATCAGTCCGCCCGCAACGGCCAAAGGGCGGGCGCGCAGGTATAAATCGAGCGTCAATGTCTTCTGCGCGTCGATAAAGATGAAGTCGAAACCTTTGGGTGCGCGAGCGTGTATTTGCGGCAATAGTTCCAGCGCGTTGCCAAAGTGCGCCTCAATCGGTGCGCCGAGCGTGGTGAAATGATGCTGCGCCTCGTCAAATGCGGGGCGCGATAGATCCATCGTGACGATCTGCGCTTGCCATGCGCGGGTGATTTGCCACAGGCGCAGCGTCGAGTAGCCGTTGGCGCAGCCCAGCTCCAAAATCCGTTTGGGTTGGTGTTGGTGCAGCAATTCGTTCAAAAACACGACATTTTGCGGGCTGATGTTCGGCGTGTGGCGCAGACGACCGAGTCGATACAGTGCGTTTAAATACTGCTCAAGCGCGTCGTCGCTGATGGGTAATTCGGGTTGGGGCAAGTGTTGCGCGACCTGTTCCAGACTGAAGTAACGGCGCTCAGTGCTCAATTCGGTTGGTTCAGGATACGACGCGCTCATGGATTACACAGATTGCCAACGTTTCAGGGTGTCGCTGTGAATGCCGTGCTGGTCGAGCGTGCGCGCGACGGTTTGCTCAATGATCTCGTCAATGCTGCTCGGCTGATGGTAAAACGCAGGAACCGGCGGAAAGATGGTGCCGCCGGCGTTGGCGACCGCGAGCATATTGTTCAGATGGATGGTGGACAGCGGCGTTTCGCGCACCATCAGCGTCAGGCGACGGCGCTCTTTCAATATAACGTCCGCTGCTCGGCTGATGAGATTGTCCGAGTAGCCGTGTGCAATCGCCGACAGGGTTTTCATCGAGCAGGGCGCGACAATCATGCCGTCACACAGAAATGAGCCGCTGGCGATGGATGCGCCAATATTGTTGACCGCGTGCGTGGTATGCGCCAGCGCGCGAATTGCGTCTTTGCTCATGTCCAATTCGTGTGCGATGGTCAGCCAACCGGCTTCGGATACGATCAGGTGGGTTTCGATGTGCGGCAGGCGTTGCAGGGTTTGCAGCAAACGCACGCCGTAAATTGCGCCGGTCGCGCCAGTGATGGCGACGATCAGGCGCTGCGGATGCGTCGGCTGGGTTGGCTGTGCGGACAACGGATTCATGCGGACGGACGGCGTGGATTAGGCTTTGGTTTCGTCAACGAGCTTTTGCAACTCGCCCGACTCAAACATTTCAGACATGATGTCCGAGCCGCCGATGAATTCACCGTTGATGTACAGCTGTGGAATCGTTGGCCATTGTGAAAACTCTTTGATGCCTTGGCGGATGCTGTCGTCTTCCAAAACGTTCACGGTTGCGACATTGCTCGCGCCGCAGGCTTTGAGCAATTGAATCGCTTTGCCGGAAAAGCCGCATTGCGGGAACTGCGCCGTGCCTTTCATGAACAAAACGATGGGATAGTCGGTAACGGTTTTTTGAATGAAGTCGTGTACGGTGCTCATGAGGCGTCCTTGTGTTGGTGAATGCACGAAAGTGCACGGTGTGGGTCATGTGCGCGGTTGCGCGAATCTTGGGCCGTATTATAGCGTTAAAGCGTGTGCCGTGTCGTCCTCCAAAAGGCAGAGAAGGTGCTTGGGTGACGACTGGCGGGCGTGGGTTGGGCGAATGCGGATGACGGCTTGTGAATATTGCTGTTTTGGGTGCTTGTCGTGTTGTTGGTGGTGGGCGGATGCTGCGGATGTATTTGATTTATCAAACAATATTTAATATGTCCCTAATTAAATAAAACAATATTTATTGTAATGTTTATAAATTACACTGACCCTATTTAATAAGCGTTGCCAGCCTGAGCAAACGCGGTTATAGTTGTTGTCCAATTTATACCATGCCATTCGTTGGCGTTTTTTCGCCAACGGATTGAGCAGACTTTGACCAACCACCGTGCGACGCGATACGTCGGCATACGGAGAATATGATGACCGAACAAACCATGATTTTTCAGCCCAAAGCGGAGGCGCTTAGTCAGGCGATGAGCCAATCGAATCTGAGCGAATTCGCCCAGCAGACCGCTTTGCGTGAACAAGCACACCAAGATGGCCTGTACCGCAAAGAGTCTGAACACGACGCCTGCGGTGTGGGTTTCGTTGCGCATATCAAAGGGGAGCGCAGCCACAGCATCGTATCGCAAGGTTTACAGATTTTGATTAACCTGGACCATCGTGGCGCGGTCGGTGCCGATCCGCTGATGGGCGATGGTGCGGGTATTTTGTTGCAAATTCCCGACACTTTGTACCGCGAAGAGATGGCCAAACAAGGCGTGATCCTGCCTCCGGCGGGCGAATACGGCGTGGGCATGATTTTCTTGCCCAAAGAAAACGCCTCGCGCTTGGCCTGTGAGCAGGAATTGGAGCGCACCGTGCGCGCCGAGGGTCAGGTCGTGCTGGGTTGGCGCGATGTGCCGGTGAACAAGGATATGCCGATGTCGCCGGTGGTGCGCGAAACCGAGCCGGTGATTCGCCAGATTTTCATTGGCCGTGGTCAAGATATCATGGTCACCGACGCGCTGGAGCGCAAACTGTATGTGATCCGCAAAACCGCGTCGCACCGCATTCAAAAATTAAACCTGAAATACGGTAAAGAATACTTCGTGCCGTCCATGAGCGCGCGCACCGTGGTGTACAAAGGCTTATTGCTGTGCGACCAAGTGGGCGAATATTTTGCCGATCTGCGCGACGAGCGCACCGTGTCGGCGATTGCGCTGGTGCACCAACGTTTCTCGACCAATACCTTCCCTGCGTGGGAATTGGCGCACCCGTATCGCTTCATCGCGCACAACGGCGAGATTAACACGGTCAAAGGAAATGTAAACTGGATTCGTGCGCGTCAAAAAGCGATCACGTCTGCTGTATTGGGTGACGATCTGCACAAACTCTGGCCGCTGATTTATCCGGGACAGTCGGACACCGCCTCGTTTGACAACTGTTTGGAATTGTTGGTGATGGCCGGTTATCCGTTGTCACACGCGATGATGATGATGGTGCCGGAAGCGTGGGAGCAGCACGACTTGATGGATCCGACGCGCCGCGCATTTTACGAATACCATGCCGCGCTGATGGAGCCGTGGGACGGTCCGGCCGCTTTGTGCTTCACCGATGGCCGTCAAATCGGCGCGACGCTGGATCGCAACGGTTTGCGTCCGGCGCGCTACTGTGTGACCGACGGTGATTTGGTGGTGCTGGCCTCCGAATCCGGCGTTTTGCCGATCGCCGACTCGGACATCAAACAAAAATGGCGCTTGCAGCCAGGCAAAATGTTGCTGATTGACACCGAGCAAGGCCGCATCATCTCCGACGACGAAATCAAGAGCAATCTGGCGAACGCGCGTCCGTACAAAGAGTGGAGCAAACGTCTGTCGGTCAAACTCGAGGACGTCGCCGTGCCGAGCGAGGAGCGCCCGACGCCGAAATCCGAATTGCTCGACCGCCAGCAGGCCTTTGGTTATTCGCAAGAAGACATCAAAGTGATTTTGCAAGCCATGGGGCAAAACGGCGAAGAAGCCACCGGCTCAATGGGCAATGACGCGGCACTGGCCGTGTTGTCCAACAAAAACAAATCGTTTTACAACTATTTCCGTCAGCTGTTCGCGCAGGTGACCAATCCGCCGATTGACCCGATCCGTGAGCAAATGGTGATGTCGCTGGTCAGCTTCATCGGTCCGAAACCGAATCTGCTGGACATTAACAACACCAATCCACCGATGCGAATCGAAGTGGCGCAACCGGTTTTGACCTTTGAAGACATGGCGAAAATCCGCCACATCGAAAAATACACCGACGGCAAATTCAAATCCTTCCTGCTGGACATCAAATATCCGGCGGAATGGGGCGCTGCGGGCGTGGAGGCGCAGTTGGCTTCGTTGTGCGCCTTGGCGGTGGATGCGGTGAAATCGGG
>CAZCYS010000016.1:0-17698 GCA_964502825.1 uncultured Hydromonas sp.
TTATTGATAATGCGTCGCGGTTGATTCATTCTGACAAAGAATAGACTATACTTTTCTCGCATGTTCAACGTTTTCTTGTATATCCAAAGGATTGCCCCATGAATCGTCATCATCTATTTTCCCGTATCGGCAAGCGGTATTGGCTGCTGCCATCCCTGCTGTTTGCGCTCAGTGGCGCATTGGTCGGCTGTCACGCGCAGGAGAGCAACACGGCAGCGGTCACACCGCAAGAGTCTCCCATCCATACGCCGGCTCCGGCGCAACAGGGTGCACCACTGGTCACGGGCTTGCCAGACTTTACCAAATTGGTCGATTACGTTTCACCCGCCGTGGTCAATATTCGCGTCAGTGAAAAAGTATCCGCGCAGCAAGGCATGGATTTGCGCGGTCATCCCATTTGCATGATCTGGCCAGACTTACCCGGCTGCAGTGGCCGTGCCGCGCCCAACGCAGGTGGCAATGCGCCGACCGAGCGCGAGTCGGGACAAGGCTCCGGCTTCATCACCTCGCAGGACGGCTACGTTTTGACCAACCACCACGTCATCAATGGTGCGAGTAGCATCACCGTTGCCCTGCCGGACAACCGCGAATTCAAAGCCCAAGTCATCGGCAGCGATGCGCGCACCGATGTCGCATTGCTCAAAATCGACGCGACCAATTTACCCTTCCTGCGCATGGCCGACTCCAACAAACTCAAAGTGGGTGAATGGGTCGTGGCTGCCGGTTCACCGTTTGGCCTGAAAAACACCATCACCGCCGGCGTGGTCAGCGCGATCAACCGCGATACCGGTGATTATTTATCCTTTATTCAGACCGATGCAGCGGTCAATCCGGGCAACTCCGGTGGCCCTCTGGTCAATATGTCCGGCGAAGTCATCGGCATCAACTCGCAAATTCTCACCCCAAGCGGCGCGTTTTCGGGCATTGCCCTTGCCATCCCGATCAACGACGCGCTGCAAGTGGCCGAACAACTGCGCACCAAAGGCAAGGTTGAGCGTGGTCGCGTCGGCGTCAGCATTCAGCCCGTGACCGAAAACATGGCCAAAGAACTCGGCCTGAGCAAAGCCCAAGGCGTTGTGATTGCGCAGGTTGAAGCAGGTTCGCCAGCGGCGCAAGCCGGTCTGCAAGCCGGAGATGTCGTCACCAAAATCAATGGTGCAGTCGTTGAGTCCATCCGCGATTTCGCGCGCTATATCGGCGAGAGCAAACCCGGCACGCGCCTGCAACTCGAAGTCTGGCGCGAAGGGCGCAGTCAGATACAGGAGTTAACAGTGGGTCAGTGATCGCTGTGGTATGAGTGATATTGAGAGCGGGTTGAACGGTTGTGTTCAACCCGTTTTTTTATGCATTCGTTCGTCTGTTATTTTCCTTTCATTTCTTTTCCCTGTTAAACCATTCGGTTTGTGGTTCTCTCTTTTAAGGCGCATTGATTGTTTTTGGATCAATGTCTTATTTGAGCAACATAATGCGAATAGTAATAATTATCATTTACATTATCGAGATAATCCGTATAATTGCCATCCTGCATTAATGATTCGTTAAAAATCTTACGGCAGTGTCGGCAGACAGTCCGGCACGGTTCAAATTTTCTCAAGGGGAGATGATGGTTAAATTAGATGATGAGGTTAAAAACAATTCGCTGAATTCTGTACGCCAGGTGGGGTGTGTACGTCCGAGTTCAAAGGGTGGATTGGTGACAGGGGTTGCATTGTCCTTGTTGATGAGCAGCCATTCGGCTTGGGCGCAAACACCGGCGGAATCGACCGCCACTGAGCGCTTGCCGACAGTGGTGATCGAGGGAGAGGGCAATAAAACGCGTGAGCAAGTAGGCTATAAGGCGGAAAAAACCCGCGTAGGTAAAACCGCGCAAGACCCAAAGGACATTCCACAAGCAGTCACGGTGGTGACGCAACAGTTGATGCATGAGAAAAATGCGACGACCTTGCGCGAAGCACTACGCAATGTAGCGGGCGTCACGTTCAACGCCGGTGAAGGCGGTCGGATTGGCGACAATATCACTTTGCGTGGTTATTCGGCGGTGTCGGATTTGTATTTGGATAATATGCGCGACGTGGCGCAGTACAACCGCGATACCTTTAATTTGGAGCAGGTGGATGTGCTCAAGGGGTCATCTTCGATGCTGTTTGGGCGCGGTTCGACCGGCGGCGTGATTAACCAAGTGAGCAAAACCGCCAAGCCAGTGGCCATGCACGAAGTTAATGTGACCGGTGGTAGCAACGATTATCGCCGTGTGACCGCCGATTTGAACACGCCGATTACCGATAACGTGGCATTTCGTTTGAATTTTATGAATTTAGACGCTAAATCTTTCCGTACCGGCGTGGATCAGAAAAGTACAGGTGTGGCGCCGACTTTATCCATCGGCGCAGGTACGGACGATGAATGGAATCTGTCGTATTACTATCTGAATACCGACAATACGCCGGACTTTGGTGTGCCGTATTTCCAAAATGCACCGTTGAATGTTCCAATTGAGCGCTTCTACGGAATGGCCAATGCGGATTACGAGCAAAACAAGACCGGAATTGCCACGGCCAGCTATCAAAAAATGTTCAGCAATGGCGCAACTTGGAAAACCACCGTGCGTCATGCGGAATATGACCGTAGCTTGCGCGGAACCGCGCCGCGTTTGGCGCAGGGTACGAGTGTGATTACCGATAGTACGGTGATTAATCGTTCGCGCCAATCGCGTGGAGCAACCGAAAAAACCTTGGGTCTACAAAGCGATTTCAACCACGCCTTTGATACCGGTTCTGTGCGTCATGAATTGATTGCGGGCGTAGAGGTTTTGAACGAAAAAGCCACACGCTGGAATAACGTCAGCTCAATCGCCAATCCGGCGACCACCGTTGCCGGTGGTGACTTGTATCCGACGCTTCCTGCTAATTTTAATGACAGTTTCACGCAGGCGTTCCAAGGTGCTTATAAGGGCAATACCTACAGTGCCTATGTACAGGATGTTATGCAGTTTGCGCCCAAATGGAAATTCATGGCGGGGCTGCGCTATGACCGCATGAGTGCTGATTATACCAATGCCCAAAATCTGAGCTACAACCGCACGGACAAAGAATTTAGCTCGCGCTTCGGTCTGATATATGCGCCGAATGATGCGGGTATGGTTTATGCCTCTTACAGCACAGGATTTAACCCGTCGGCGGAGTTGTATCAGCTTGACCCGCGCGGAACCAATACGCCGCCGGAGAAAACCCGCAACATTGAATTGGGAACCAAGTGGAACTTGCTGGACAATCGTTTGGCTGTACGCGCATCGCTCTCCCGTTCGGAGAAAACCAATGAGCGCAATACCGATTTGGCCGAGCCGGACGTTTATTTGCTCTCGGGCAAACGCCATACCGATGCGTTTGAGCTGGAAGCGAGCGGTCGTCTGACCGATAAGTGGGAGCTGTACGCCAATTATGCCCATATGCGCGCCAAAATCGATCAAGGCGTCGGTACTTCGGCGGCCAATGTCGGCAATACCCCGGCCAATACGCCGAAAAATACTTTCAGCGTATGGACCACCTACAAGGTTATGCCGGATTTGAAGCTCGGTTTGGGTGTTGAAGGGGTGAGTTCACGTTTTACAGCGGATACCAATACAACCAAAATCGACGGCTACCGCCGTGTGGATGCGATGATTGAGTATAACTTCAACAAAAACCTCACGGCCAAGTTGAATGTATTTAATTTGCTCAACAAACGCTATTACGAAGGGATTTACCGTGGTCACGTCGTGCCGGGAACCTCACGCGCGGCTCAGTTGAATCTGACGATGAAGTTCTAATCGACCATCGCGCATACCCTCGTTGAGGGTGTGCGCATACAGATTTAGAACGTATTTCAAAAGAGGTATTCGTATGATGTTACAAATAAACCAACTATTGACGGCACAAGAATTGGCCGCTTGTCAAAGCCTGATCGCGTCAGCGGAATGGGTGTCCGGCGCGATTACCGCCGGCACGCAATCCAATCAGGTGAAAAACAATCGGCAGTTGCCCGAGGATGCACCACAAAGCGTGATGGCGCGTGCGTATATATTGCAAGCTTTGCAGCGCAATGCCTTGTTTTTGAGTGCGGCTTTGCCCAAGAAAATTTATCCGCCGTTGTTTAATCGCTACGATGGCTCGATGAACTCATTTGGTAATCATATTGACAATGCCATTCGTGGCAAGGCGCATCCGGATTGGGTGCGCACCGATCTGTCTATGACGGTGTTTTTGTCCGAGCCGGATAGCTACGAAGGCGGCGAGCTGGTGGTGGAGGACACCTATGGCGAACATCGCGTCAAATTAGCCGCAGGCGATGCGATTTTATACCCCTCGTCCAGCATCCATCGGGTGGAGGCTGTGACCTCCGGTGCACGTATTTGCTCCTTTTTCTGGATCGAGTCTATGGTGCGTTCGGATGAACGCCGACGTTTGCTGTTTGATTTAGATGTCTCTGTGGTCAATTTGCGTGATGAGCGAACGCAGGCCGGTCATACCGATGATGGTGCGGCCTTGGTGCAGTTGACCGGCTGTTATCACAACTTATTGCGCATGTGGGCTGATTCATGAGGTCATTTCAGTTACACAACGAAAGTGCTTATGTGGTTCCGGCCATGCGGCGCACATTGAAAACCGACGAGGTGAAAACCCTTTCGGTGTTGAGTGTGTTGGTGCTTTTGGCGCATGGGGCGCTCGGATTTTTGTTGGTGCGTACTTTGTCACAAGTGCCGGATTTGGCGTGGGCGAGTATTGAAGAAACTCAGGTTCAATTGCGATCAGAGTCGACCACGCCTCAGGAGCAAGTGGACAGCATGCCGCCGCACCAACCGGCTACCCCCATGAAAAAATTCAAGGGTGTTACGCCTTCTCAGCCGAGTGCTCAATCAATTGCGCAGCCTAAGCTGCCTCGCCCGACGGCGGATAAGCCTGTGGTCAATCCAACACACGATTCGTCTGCCGCCTCGTCACAGTCGGCTGCAACGGGCTCATCGACACAGTCTGATGCGCAAAGCAATTCATCCTCGGTCAATCCGATCGGTGGCACGGTGGCGAATGGCGCTTCGGCACAAACGTGCAGCGCCTTGACCTCGTTTAATCGGCGTTATCCGGGCGTTTTGAACAAAAGCAGCACGGTAACCCTGCGCATTTCGCGCAATGCGCAAGGCGCAGTAACCTCGGCATCAATTATCAATGGTAGCGGCAATGTGGCCTTGGATCAGTTTGCTTTAAACAGCGCACGTTATGCGCGTTTTAAGCGCAATGACGGCTGTGACAGCCGATCGTTTGTCCTGCCGATTTTATTTCAACCCAAAAACTAATACGGTATCAACATGAATTCATATGGTTTAACTCATTTTTGGCAACAAGGTGACTTTGTTACGCGCTTCGTGGCGCTGGTTTTGTTGGTCATGTCGGTAGTGACGTGGATTGTGATCGCGTACAAAGCCATTCAATTTTGGCGCGTGCGTCAAAACGCGCGCTCGATTTCCACTCGATTTTGGCACAACAAAAACTTTGCCGAAGGCGTTCAATCCTTGGGTGCGCCCGAATCAAACAATCTGTTTCGTACTTTGGCTTTAGAGGGCTTGCAGTCGGTGGAACACCACCACAGCAGTCAGGATGATTTGCATGGCGTACTCAGCCTGAGCGACTGGCTCAATAGCTGTTTGCGCCGCGCATTGGACAATGCGTCGGCACACTTGGGCGCGGGTTTGTCGGTACTTGCCTCCATCGGTAGTACTGCGCCCTTTGTCGGCTTGTTCGGGACGGTTTGGGGGATTTACCACGCTTTGTTGAGCATCGGACAATCGGGGCAAGTCGGTTTGGATCAAGTCGCCGGCCCCGTTGGCGAGGCGCTGATTATGACCGCCTTTGGTCTGGCCGTCGCGATACCGGCAGTGTTGGGCTACAACGCATTGCTGCGCCGACAAAAGAGCCTCATGGCGCAAATGGGCAATTTTGCACATGACCTGCATGCCTATTTCGTGACCGGTTCGCGGATGAATCGTCCGTTCTCAGAGCCGGTTGGACAAAACGCTCGCTCAGAGGCTAATGGTGTGGAGGTGCGTGCATGAATCTGTCTGAATACCAGTCTCAGGAAGAGGTTATGTCAGAAATCAATATGACCCCCTTGGTGGACGTGATGTTGGTTTTGCTGATTATCTTCATCGTCACCATGCCCGTGATTCAACACTCGGTCAAAATCAATTTACCGCAGGCCAGTACGCAGATGCAGGCGGCCGATGTGCAAAGCATTCAGGTGTCTTTGAATGCTGACGGACAAGTGTACTGGAACGAAGCGCCGGTTGATCAGACAGCTCTAAGCCAACTGATCCAGCAGACGGGCGCTCAGGGTCATGCGCAGATTCATGTGCGTGCGGATAAAAATACCGCTTATCAGCACATCGCTGCGCTGATGGCGCAAATACAAAATTCGGGCGTGCATAAAGTGTCGCTGATTACCACGCCGAATTAACCCTCAACCCTATTTGTTCTTTAGAAAGCATTGTATGAACAGACTGAAACAAACTATTAGACAAGTGGCAGCGTCTTCGTTTTCACTCGCATTGTTACTCAGTGCGGGCGTGGCGCATGCCGACGAGGTATTGACCGCCAATATCTCTATTAAAGACCATCGCTTTTATCCCAGCCAAATCAAAGTGCCTGCGGGCGCTAAGCTCAAGCTGGTCGTTACCAATTTGGATCGAACCCCTGAGGAGTTCGAGTCCGATCAAATGAAGTTTGAAAAAATTGTTCAAGGTGGTGGGCGCATCACCGTATTCGTGCCGCCGCTCAAACCGGGGCGCTACGTCTTTTTTGGTGAGTTCAATCTGGCCACGGCGCAAGGGGTCATCATCGCTCAGTGAGCGCGATGAGATAAAAATAGGGGAAAATTCGTGTTTGCAATTGGTTTAATTGTTTTTCGAGAGGCTTTGGAAGCCGCATTATTCATCGGCATCATGGCCGCAGCCACCAAAGGTATTCCCCAACGCAGCCGTTGGCTATGGTTGGGGCTGGTTTTGGGTGTTTTGGGTTCGGTGGCGCTGGCGTTCGGCATGGGCTATATCAACGACTGGGCGCAGGGTACGGGGCAAGATTGGATGCAAATACTGATTTTGGGTTTGGCCTTCCTCATGCTCACATGGCACATCGTCTGGTCACAAAAACATGGGCGGGAAATGGTGCAACAGGCGCGCGAGCTTGGAAAATCCGTCCAGTTTGGTCAGAAAACCTTGGCGGCGGTAGCCATTGCGGTCTCCATGATCGTCATGCGTGAGGGGGCGGAGACCGTGTTGTTTGTCAGCGGTGCGATGACGGCAAACGCCCCGATCCCGTCAAATTTACCCGATGCAACAATGTCCATTGCGCCCGCCGCTGATGCAAGCGCAGCGACGGCCTTACCCGCGCAGGCGCTGGATTTGACTCAAGGTGCGAAAGCTACATCTGCGGCTCTGCCTGCATCGGCGTCTGATACGGTGCAAAATAAAGCGGCTTTGTCCGAGGTATTGGACTTAACCGCTGCATCAGAAGCACCATCAACAGGCACATCTGCTTCCGCATCGGTCTCCCAGGCACCATTGCCCGCCGAGTTGGATTTAACACAAAATGGATCTGCGTCCTCACCGGATGTGACTGCACAAACATCGCCGCAGAATGAGGTGCCGCACAGCGCATCCGTAGCTTCGCCCTCAGGCGGTTTGGATCGCAGTGATGTGATGATCGGTGGTTTGGTCGGTTTGGCTTTGGGCGTGCTATTGGGCTTTTTGGTCTATCAGGGCTTGAGCCGCATTTCGATGAAACATTTGTTTGCCGTAACCAATGGCTTGGTGTTGCTGTTGGCGGCGGGCATGGCCTCGCAAATCGGTCGTATTTTTGTGCAGATGGGCACTTTACACAGTGGGTTGAATCCGATTTGGGACAGCAGCGACTGGATTTCGAATGATCATCCGGTGGGAGTCGCACTAAATGCGTTGATGGGTTACGATGCCCAACCCTCGCAAACGCAAGTGGTGTTTTTTGTCCTCGGTTTGCTGTTTATTTTGCTCATGCGGCAGTGGGCAAAACACGGTCAGACGCAGGCTTTGTTGAGGGGGTCGTAGATTTGCTGTAGGCGGTATGCACAATGAGTTGGATGGCAAAAGGTGGCGTTTATCCGCCTTTTGCGTTGTTGGGGGCGAACTGAATCGATTCTTCTAAGCGGTTCACGCCAGTCCCGTTAATGCCTCTGCCAAATAATCCCAAAAATCCCGCCCGTCGCGGGTATTGACCCATGCGTCGTTATCAAACTTGAAATGATAGCCGCCCGCACGCGAGGCGAGCCAGACCTCTTGCATGGCCGCTTGCTGATTGATGATGACTTTTTGTCCGTCGTCGTTTTCGATTTCCAGCACGGCGCCGTGCGCTTGGGTTTCCAAATCGTCGTGCGTGTCCTCAATGTGCGACAGGATGGCATCAAACAGGCGTTTTGCCTGTTGTAAGTATTCGGTTTCGGTCATAATAGCGCTTTCCATGATTGACTCAACGGACGGATTATATATGAATCGGGCTTTGATTTTGTGGGCGGTGATGAAAATGGCGGCGGTGCTGGGCGTAGCGAGTGCGTGCGTGAGTGCGTGCGGTTTCAAAGGGCCGTTGGTCATGCCGCCGGAGCAAGTGCCGGTGGAGCAACAGAAAATCGATGGCGCCATGCATATCGCGCCGGTGGATGCGTCGGGCATGGGCGTTAAAAAGTAATGTGAATTAAGGAAATACGCAGTAACCACTACCCGCAGGCTGGTTTGGGTTACTTCGTGCTTCCTTAAGATTAATTGTTTGAGAGAAAGTGTATCAATGAGTGCGTCGTACCCTGTGAGCGAATTGTCGCTGCGTCCGTCTGATAACGGGACGCAGTTGTTTTTAGAAAATACCGCGTTGAATGATTTGGCCAAACGTTTTGGCACGCCGTTGTACGTTTATTCGCAGGCGCAGTTGTTGGCAGATTGGGCGGCGTGGCAGTACCCGACGGATGAACGTAACATTCATGTGTGCTATGCGGTCAAGGCGTGCTCGAATTTGAGCGTTTTGCGTCTGTTTGCCGAGCGCGGAGCATTTTTTGACACGGTGTCCGAGGGTGAAATCGCGCGTGCTTTGGCGGCGGGTGCGCCTGCCAATCGTGTGGTGTTCTCGGGTGTGGCAAAGTCGGAACGTGAAATCACGTTTGCGCTGGAGCAGGGCATTTTTTGTTTCAACGCGGAATCCGCGCCCGAATTGGAGCGCATCAACGAAATCGCCCTGCGTATGGGTAAACGCGCACCGGTGTCCTTGCGCGTGAATCCCGATGTGGATCCGAAAACGCATCCGTATATTTCCACCGGTCTGAAGGCGAATAAGTTCGGCGTGGCACACACCGATGCGCTCGCGGTGTATCAGCGCGCAGTGAGTTTGCCCGGTTTGGATGTGATCGGTATTGACTACCACATCGGCTCGCAAATCACTGAGCTGTCGCCGTTTTTCGATGCGCAAAATCGTTTATTTGAGCTGGTACGCCAGTTGCGTGCGCATGGCATTGAGTTAAAACACATTGATTTGGGCGGTGGCTTGGGCGTGCGTTATCGCGACGAAACCCCTCCGGCACCGCGCGAGTTGATTGAGCAGTCGCTCAAAGGGCTGCGCGACGCGGGCTTTACGCATGATTTGTTGTTTGAGCCCGGACGTTCGCTGGTGGCGAATTCGTGTGTGTTGCTGACCCAAGTGGAATACCTCAAACACAACGACGACAAAAATTTTGCCATCGTTGATGCGGGTATGAATGATTTCATCCGCCCTGCGTTGTACGAAGCGTGGGTCGGCGTGGAAAATTGCACGCAGCATGATGACGTTGCCGCGCAGGTGTACGATGTGGTCGGGCCGGTATGTGAGTCGGGCGATTGGCTGGCGCGTGATCGTGCGTTGAAAGTGAAACAGGGTGATGTGCTGGCGGTACTGTCCGCCGGTGCGTACGGCTTTAGCATGAGTTCAAACTACAACACGCGCGCGCGCGCGGCCGAAGTGATGGTCGATGGTGCGGATGCGCGGGTGATTCGTCGGCGGGAGTATTTGGAAGAGTTGTGGGCATTGGAGTTGTAAGCGTTTATTGGTATTTTAAGGAGTGGTCATGAATAGCTATCGCGCGGGTATCTTGGTTCTCATTGCTGCTTTTATTGGCGTATTGGCTTATCTGGGAAATCGTTATTTGAACATCAAAGAGCAAGAGTCCGGAGCGGTGTATGGCGTTGCCTATACCGCGTCCGATACCTGCCATGATCCGCAGACAGGCAAAATGTTTGATTATTTTGTGAGCTCCGATAGCGCGAATATGCGTTCGGAGGCGGGATTGAGTGGCTCGGTTATCGGTGTATTGCCGCAAAATACCTATGTCCTCAAATTGGATGAGCAAACGGTTCAGCCGGACCCCAGTAAAACCACGACCCGCAAAGAGATTTTATTCACCACAGCAACTTCATCGTTCACCCTGCCGGTCAATCGGGTGGTGACCATCATTGATCCGGAAACCGAGGGCACGGGGATGGTTCGGGTGGCTTATACCCACCCCGAAATGGGTCTGCTTGAGGCGCGTGTACCGAGTGATACGCTGGATTTAAAGGGTGAGCCGAGCGTTTGGTACAAAATTCGTATTTATGAGGGCGAAGAGGGCTGGATTTCTAAACGTCTGTTGTCCACTTTGGATGTGTGTTAAATATGCTGCGTCGCCTCGCTTTTCGCGGGGTTTCATCATGATCTGACCCAAACGAACCGTTTGGGTTTTTTATTGAGATGCTCTTGGGCGAAACTGATCGCTTGAAAAAACAAATATCAATCAAATCAGTATTTTCCGTGCGATTTTTACCGTAGCACGTTAGAATATCAGGCATTGAATTTTTTGACCTCGTCCGTGTGACGGGGTCGGCACTTGTTTGAATAGGTATCACATGGGCACTACCCCTGAAGTTTTAAAAAGTTCGTCGTTTTCTGAGCGCACACAGCAGTTGTTCCGCGAGGCCAAATGGATTGTTTTGGCCTTGCTGGGCTTGGCTTTGCTGAGTATGCTGGTCAGCTTTGATCCGCGCGATCCGTCGTTTTTCCACGCGGGTTCGGATGTGAAAGAGGTTCACAACTGGGTCGGCAGCTTGGGTGCGTGGGTGTCGGCGACTTTGTTGTATGTGTTTGGCCTGTCGGCGTATTGGTGGGTTCTGCTGTGCGGCTGGGTGATCTATCGTGGTGTGCGGCGTTTTCTGCGTTTGAGTTTGTACACGCCGCAGGAGCGTGCGGCTTTGGTGAAAACGGAGCAGGAAAAGCGCGATACGCTGCTGTTTCGTTTGGGCTTTGCCGTGGTGTTGTTGAGCAGCGTGGGGCTGGAATATTTGCACACCGTCGGCTGGGCGATTCCTTTGCCCTACGATCACGGTGGCGTGCTCGGCGAGATGATCGCGAAAGGCTTGAATTCGGTTCTGGGGCAAATTTTCACGACCTTGTTGCTGGTGGTGCTGTTTTGTGCGGGCTTGAGCTGGTTTTTTAATTTCTCGTGGCTGTCGGTGTTTGAGCGCGTCGGTACGATGCTGGAATTGTCGGTGATGAAACTGCTCGGCTATTTTGACGCGAAAAAGGATGAGAAAGTCGGCGAGGCGCTGGTCGCGGTGCGCGAGCGTGAATTGGCGCAGGAAAAGCAGCGCGTCGAGAAAACCGTGCCGGTACACATCGAGCCGCCAGCGCCGCCGGTGGTGCAATCGCAGCGCCGTCAGAAGGAAAAGCAGGTACCGCTGTTCACCGAAATGGCGGACAAATCTTTGCCGGAATTGGCGTTGCTCGATCCGGCCGATCGCAATCAAGAAACCGTGGCGCACGATACGCTGGAATTTAATTCGCGCTTGATTGAGAAAAAACTGCGCGATTTTGGCGTGGAGGTACAGGTCGTGGCGGCCTATCCGGGGCCAGTGGTGACGCGTTACGAAATCGAGCCAGCGACCGGCGTGAAGGGCAGCCAGATTGTGAATTTGTCCAAGGATTTGGCGCGTTCGCTCGCGCTGGTGTCCATCCGTGTGGTCGAAACCATTCCGGGCAAAAACTTCATGGCACTGGAGTTGCCGAATCCGAAGCGCCAAATCGTGCGTCTGTCCGAAATCATCGGCTCGCAAATTTACCACGAGGCGCACTCGCTGCTCACAGTCGCGCTGGGTAAAGACATCGGTGGCAATCCGATGGTGGCCGATTTGGCGAAAATGCCGCATTTGCTGGTGGCCGGTACCACCGGCTCGGGTAAGTCGGTCGGGATTAACACCATG
Organism: uncultured Hydromonas sp.; assembly: GCA_964502825.1. Lineage (GTDB taxonomy): Bacteria > Pseudomonadota > Gammaproteobacteria > Burkholderiales > Burkholderiaceae > CTSOIL-112. The sequence continues at coordinate 12,305 of CAZCYS010000016.1, forward strand.
ATTTTATCGCTGCTGTATCGCGCGACGCCGGAGCAAGTTCGCCTGATTTTGATTGACCCGAAAATGCTGGAAATGAGCGTATACGAAGGCATTCCGCACCTGCTCTGTCCGGTTGTGACCGATATGCGTCAAGCGGGGCACGCGCTCAATTGGACGGTCGGCGAGATGGAGCGGCGCTACAAACTCATGAGTACGCTCGGCGCGCGTAACTTGGCGGGTTACAACAAAAAAATTGACGAAGCGCGCGCCAAAGGCGAAAACATTCCAAATCCGTTCAGTCTGACGCCGGACGATCCCGAGCCGTTGGACAAACTGCCGATGATCGTCGTCGTAATTGACGAGTTGGCCGATCTGATGATGGTGGTCGGGAAAAAGGTGGAGGAATTGATCGCGCGTATTGCACAAAAAGCCCGCGCCGCCGGTATTCACCTGATTTTGGCGACGCAGCGTCCGAGCGTGGACGTTATCACCGGCTTGATCAAAGCGAACGTACCGACGCGCATTGCCTTCCAAGTCTCCAGCAAAATTGACTCGCGCACGATTCTCGATCAGCAGGGCGCAGAAGCCTTGCTCGGGCAGGGTGATATGCTTTATCTCGCACCCGGAACGGGACTGCCGGTGCGCGTGCACGGCGCGTTTGCCTCGGACGATGAGGTGATTCGCGTGGCCGAATTCTTGCGCGAAAATGGTCAACCAAACTACATCGAGGACGTTTTAACAGGAGGCGCGGGCGCAGACGGAGAAGGCGGCGAGGATGGCGATGGCGAAGCCGATCCATTGTACGATCAAGCGGTGGCTTTCATCATGCGCACGCAAAAAGCCTCGATTTCCTCGGTTCAGCGCGAGTTTCGCATCGGCTACAACCGCTCGGCGCGATTGCTCGAGCAAATGGAGCGCAGCGGTGTGGTGTCGCCGATGCAGAGCAACGGCTCGCGTGAAATTCTGGTGCCGAACCGCATGGAATGATAGGCAACGATAGTTTCTCATTGGGAGAAAACGATGAAATACGCATGGGCTTTGATGGCGGTATTGCTGATGAGTGGCTGCGCGAGCATGACGCGCGAGCAGTGCCAAAGCGTTGATCCGCAGGCACAAGGCTACGCCGACGGGCAAAAAGGATTGACCACACGCAGTGTCGATCAACTGATCTCCACCTGTCAGTCCGGCAAACGAGCGGGTAGCATCAGCGATGTATCGCGCTTTAAAAACGACTATCTGAAAGCCTACCAAAAAGGTTTGGTCGAATACTGCACGCCGGCCAATGGTGAACGTGTTGGCTTGCTGGGGCAAGAATACCTCGGTGTGTGTCCGAAAGAAGTCGAGGCGCCATTCCTCAAAGAATATCTGTACGCGTTGAAACAATACCGCGATGCGAATCCGCAGCCGGTTTATTACCACGATCGGTATTACTACAACCCATTCTTTTGGCCGCATGACCCGTTTTGGTACGGGCCTTATCCGCGCTCGCATTTCCGTGGCTACATGGGCTGGTGAGCGGACATGGTGAACGGAATGAATGACATGAATGGTGGGGCGGATATGATCCGACGTTTTTCACGAGTCCTTGCGGGTGTTGGTGCGCTGGCGTTGTTGGCTACATTCTCTCCTGCGCGGGCGGATGAAAGCACATCCACTTGGCTGGGTTTGGCCACGCAAACCTGTGTGGCGCAAGCGCCGAACAACCGTTACATATCCTCGCTGAAAATGGCGCCGGATCAATTGCAATTTAGCTGTCGCTGCGTGGCGCGTGATATGCTCAAGGTTCTCTCCAGTAGAGAACGCGAGGAGCTGATTCGTCAAATGCGCCAACGGCAAAATCTGCAAGCAGTCGGCGAGAAAATGTTTGAGCGCACGGACGTCAAAAATTCGGCACTGACCTGTAGTGCAGCGTATTATCTGTGGCATTGAGGTTTGGCTCATCACTCATCACGCATGAATGATTTATCCATAAAAAAGGGCGCCATCGGCGCCCTTTTTAATGCTTGCGAGATAATGTCAGCAGCTTAGCGACGTTTCTTTTTATTGGATTTACGTGCTTTTTGGGCAGGTTCTGCGGTCGCAGCAGCATCCATCACAGCCGCATCGCTGTTTTGCCAAGTCTCATCGTTCGCGTTGTCTTCGTATTTACCCAAGAACGATTTACCCAGCGGGCTGCGTTTTAGATTTTCCATGCCATCCACGCTGTTCTCTGCTGTTGGCGGGTCGATCAGTTTGGCTTTACCAATGTCGCGGATGTTTATGTCGGTGACAAAATGAAGCTGAATGCCTGCTTTCGGTGTGTCGCCTGTCTGAGTTGAGGAGCTTGGTTTGTCCAGAGTCTCCTCATCAGCTTGTGAGTTGAGAATGTAGTTGGAGTCGGCCTTCATCGACACAATTTGTCCGGCGCGATTGAAGGCGAAGGTGTAGATGTCGCGCGATTCGGGGGAGAACAGCTTATTCATCTCTTGGCTGAGTTTGTCGGTATCTTGCCTGAAGTCCTCTCTGTCCTTTTCTGAACTCGGGAACACGATTGCGGCCATGTCGTTCAGCATTTCTGGATACAGTGTGATTTGATCTATCGGCTTGAGGGTTAATTGTAATTTGCGCACGGCGCTGACTTTACGGTCTTCTGCGTTTAACGGCTGCTCGCTGATGGCCTCGGCAGGAATCTTGTCGAATATGAGGTTGGTGTATTTGCGCATGACATCCACCAGCTTTTTATCCGCGTCTTCGGGAATCGGCAGTTTGGATAGGTCAAAGCGTGAGTATTTACCGGCGTTGTCCAAATTGGTGACGATCCCGTCCAGTGCGCTCAAATCGGCGTATAGGGCTTTGGCTTTGCGATCCAAAACGATGGGGAAGCGAATGCGTGCGTTGACATTTTTGGCTTCGTAGCCGTATTCGGGAATGATTTGGTATTGATCGTTGACGGTGTCAAATACGCCAACACCGTTAAAGATAAAATTTTTGCCGAAAAAATTCAGGTACTTGTTGATTGCTTCGTTGCTTTTTTCTGCGTCTTCTTCTGCACTGCTCACCAAGCCCATGTGAACCACTTTGGAACTCATGTCCATGCGGTAGCTGGGCATTTCGTAAAACTGATTGTTGCCAAACTTGATGGCCTCTTGGGGCGACATATTTTTGATCGGGGAGGCGCAGGCAAAAAGGCTGGCGCAGACCACAATTAAACCGCTTGTTTGAAGTAGTTTCATAAGGCACCTGTGATTTTTTGTGAAGAAGAGGCTTTATTGTAACCAAATGGCAGGGTTTATTCGATACAAATCACATTTTAAACACAATAAACTCTGGGACGATCCTGAAAAAGCGGTGCAGGCGCGGGCGTGATGGCAGCCAATCGCTGCGTGATCGTGCTTAATTTAACGCAAGAGCTTCTTCAAAACATGCCGTTCGGGTACAATGTCGCCGTTACGGTATTCGTTCGCGCACGGTATATGCGGCGTGGTTAGCGAACATACCGATTGCCAGAATCAGAAGGATGAACATGACGCACGCGGTGAAAACTTTTCAAGAAACCATTTTAGACCTGCAAAATTACTGGAATGCGCAAGGCTGCGCATTGCTGCAACCCTACGATTTGGAAGTCGGTGCGGGCACCAGCCACACGGCGACTTTTTTACGCGCGATCGGGCCGGAACACTGGCGTGCCGCGTATGTGCAGCCGTCGCGCCGTCCGAAAGACGGTCGCTACGGTGAGAATCCGAACCGTTTGCAGCACTACTATCAATACCAAGTGGTGCTCAAACCGGCGCCGGAAAATATTTTGGATTTGTATCTCGGCTCATTGCGCGCATTGGGCTTGGATCTGAACGAAAACGACGTGCGTTTTGTCGAGGATGACTGGGAAAATCCGACGCTCGGCGCGTGGGGCTTGGGTTGGGAAGTTTGGCTCAACGGCATGGAAGTGACGCAGTTTACTTATTTCCAACAGGTCGGTGGCATTGACTGCAAGCCGGTTCTGGGCGAAATCACTTATGGTTTGGAGCGTCTGGCAATGTATTTGCAAAAAGTGGAAAACGTCTACGACCTCGTGTGGACGCGTTGGGAAGAAAACGGCGTGACGCACGAGTTGAAATACGGCGACGTGTTCCACCAAAATGAGGTGGAGCAGTCTACGTACAACTTTGAATACGCCAATGCCGATGTGCTGTTCCAACACTTTGCCGACCATGAACGCGAAGCGAAAAAGCTGATGGGCGAGAATCCCGATACGGGCGAAGCGATCGAAGGCGCGCGCAAATTGGCGTTGCCTGCTTACGAGCAGGTACTCAAAGCGGCGCATACCTTTAATCTGCTGGACGCGCGTGGCGCCATCTCCGTGACCGAACGCGCCGCCTACATCGGACGGATTCGCAATCTGTCGCGTAAAGTCGCACAAACCTATTACGAGTCGCGCGAAGCGTTGGGCTTTCCGATGAAACCCGCGCCGATTGAGTTCGTCGCATAACAATAGCGGGTAGTACAAAATGCTCATCATGGATGCCGCCGAATTAAGTGCGATTGACGCGCAGGTCAGTCGTACCGAAGAATTGCATGGCCTGCGTTGCCCGATGCCGATTTTGCGCACCAAAAAGGCTTTGGCGCAGATGAGCGCAGGGCAAATTCTCAAAGTCATCACCACCGATCCGGCGGCGGTGGATGACTTGGCGGTATTCACCCAACAAACCGGACACCGCCTATTGGCGCAAGCGCCGTTGAGCGATGAGGCAAGCAACCCGCAGATCGTGGCGCACTGGATTGCACACAAAGAGTGAGACACAAAAACAACAGCCCAAAGTATAAAAAACCACAAAAGTGGTAGAAAAAGCGGGTAAAACACACATTGGGCATATATCGTCCCTTGAGGGTCAAATAATGTCAGCTTAATGTACTGAACTTATGGTATTTTTACATCGGGATGTGCAGGCCACATTCCTCATCGGTATATCAATCTACGCAATGTATGGCACATGAGGACAGTATGAAAGCATACGGACACACACACACAATTCATCCGGGTTCATCCACATGGTGGCAGCGCGGTTTGATGCGCTTGGCACTGATTGGGGTCAGTTTATCTTTATTTGCCTGCGTGGAGATCAATGGCAAAGCCGATGTGGACGCCAAAGGCCACGTCAAAGTCGTGACCACCTATGATTTTTCCAAAGTATTCAATAACTTAAAAGGCCAAAACCCGGCGTTGACCGAGCGCATGGAAGGCTTTGATTGCAAAATTTTCGTCAGCGACAGCAAAAATTTCAAATGCGAGGACGAAGGCGTTTTGAAATATAAAATGAGCGACGAAATGGATCAACCGGTCGGCGTGACGCTGGACGAAAAAACCGGCGATCTCAGCTTTGACGCGGTCAAATTTTTCGCACATGTGACGGACATCAAAGGCATGGTTCAGCGCAACAG
>CAZCYS010000017.1:0-8057 GCA_964502825.1 uncultured Hydromonas sp.
CGTGCCAAGCCATCGTTGCGGACAAAGATCTCACCATTGAATTACCGAAATACACCCGCAATCATGCGAGTGAGGGTGAGCACTGATTCTGGGCGACATCTCCATCACATGGGGAAACCATGAACAAAAAGCTAGAACCTTATATCTGCGTCTGTTTATGTCGTACCGAAGGGGATGATCCACGGCCTACCGATATCGAGGAGCGTTTTGTTTTATTGCTGGCGAATAATCAACAGCATGCGTTGGAAAAAGCCGAAGCGTTAAAATCGGTATTGTATGATTTTGTGAATGTGGATGGTTATGCGATGCGCAACTCAGTGATTGAGATTGTGGATGTTTCGCCTATGATTGATGCGGATTTCACCGATGGTGCGGAGTTGTACAGTCGGTATTTCAGTGCCGATCGATTGGTGGATTACCGACGTTTTGAGCCGCATGTAAACAAAAATAATGAATAAAAAGGACAAGAGATTTCTTGTCCTTTTTAATTAAAACCCACTCGGCACGCGCCATTTCCATTTAATGCTCATCAAACGCAAAATTACCACGCAGGCACTACCGAGTACCAGACTGATAATCGCTTGTACGTTAAAGTGCATCAGCATCAAGTATAGCCACGCACCGGTAAAAGAGCAGGTGGCGTAAGGTTCGGAGTCAACCAGTATCAGCGGGGTTTCATTGCACAGCACGTCACGGATGACACCGCCAAATGCGGCACCGATCACACCATACATGGAGGCGACGAAGTAGGGCATACCTGCATCCAGCGCGATGGCGGTGCTGGTGATGGTAAATAGCCCCAAGCCGAGTGCGTCGGCAATCAGCATGCTTTTGTTGGTGAAAACGCGGCGCATGAAGTGCAGGAATTTTCCGGCGACCAATGACAGGACAAACAGCGCAATGACGTAGTTTTGATGATCGACCCAGAAAAATGGTCGGCGATTGAGCAGCAGATCGCGCAGTGTCCCGCCGCCGAATGCGGTGACGAAACCGATGATGAATACGCCAATCGGGTCGAATTTGTGCTGTTGCGCGCGGATGAATCCGGAGATGCAAAAGGCAATGATGCCGAGCGCTTCAATCCACGGCACAAGTTTGATCACGGTGGTGGGAAAATTGCCGATGTCAGTCATGGTGTTTGTCTATGGCCTGTTTCGGGCGGTCTTGATGCAGTAGAACGATGACTGCGCCGTGTCCGCCGGCGTCTTTGGGGGCGTGGCAAAAGGCCAGAACGTGATGATTTTGCACCAGCCAATTTTTGACATGGCTTTTGAGTGTGGCTTGATTATCGGCAGAGTTGAAACCTTGCCCATGAATGATGCTGACCACGCGTTGTGATTGCTGAACTGCCTGATAGAGAAATGCGCTGGTTGCGATGCGTGCTTCTTCCACGGTTTTGCCGTGCAGGTCAATGCGACTGCTGATGGGCCATGCGCCTTTTTGCAGTTTTTTCAGCAGCGCTTCGGGGATGCCTTTGCGCAAATAGGTGCCATTTTCGTCGTCACGCAGATGGCGCGCGTCAAATTGGTCGGATTGACGGTTGTGCTGCTGGCGCTGTTGTGCATGCTGTTCTTCATGATCGTGCTGCACGCGCACGGTCGGCTCGGGTAAATGACGCGTCGGGTGGATGTAGCGGTCTTTGGGTTTGATCGGTGTGACGCCGCGCACTTCGTTGAGAAACTCGCTGCTCATGCGTTGTTCGAGCGCCTGCTGTTCACGCGCCTGCTTTTCCGCCTGCGCGCGCGCCTCGGCCTGTTTTTTCAGGTCTTTTTGCAGTTGGGCTAAATCGGTCAGGCCGTAGGATTTTGCTTTCATAAGGTGCGACAGGTGTAAAACGGGTGTAAAAACGCCCTTCGTTCAGAACCAATTAAGAATCCATAAGGAGCCAATCAGTTGATGCGCGAAGGGCGATTGGGTTCAAATGCTTATTTCACTTTGTCGTGCAGCGCTTCGAGATAGCGTTGCGCGTCCAGCGCGGCCATACAGCCGGAAGCGGCGCTGGTGATCGCTTGGCGGTAAATGTGATCTTGCACGTCACCGGCGGCGAATACGCCTTCAACGCTGGTTGCGGTGGCATTGCCATTCAAACCACTGTGGGTTTTGATGTAGCCATTTTCCATGTCCAGTTGACCGGCGAAAATGTCGGTGTTCGGTTTGTGGCCGATGGCGATGAATACGCCGTCGACTTTGATTTCTTTGGTCGCGTCGCCTTCAAAGGCTTTCAAACGCGCGCCGGTTACGCCGGATGCGTCGCCCAAAACTTCGTCCAAAACCTGTTTGGTTTCGAGTGTGATTTTGCCTTCTTTCACTTTTTCCATCATGCGGTCTACCAAAATCGGTTCGGCGCGGAAGGTGTCACGGCGGTGAACCACGGTGACATGGCTGGCGATATTGGACAGGTATAGGGCTTCTTCAACGGCGGTATTGCCGCCACCGACCACGGCAACCGGCTTGTTGCGGTAGAAAAAGCCGTCACAGGTCGCGCAGGCGGATACGCCACGGCCAGAGAAGGCTTCTTCGGAAGGTAGGCCCAAATACTGCGCCGATGCGCCGGTCGCGATGATGAGCGCGTCGCAGGTGTATTCGCCCGCATCGCCGACCAAGCGAATCGGTTTTTCGTTCAGATGTGTGGTGTGGATGTGGTCGAAAATCATTTGCGTGTTGAAACGCTCGGCATGCTTTTGAAAACGCGCCATCAGATCAGGGCCTTGCACCCCGTCCGCATCGGCCGGCCAGTTTTCAACATCGGTGGTGGTCATCAGTTGCCCGCCTTGCTCCAAGCCGGTAATCAGAGTGGGGTTCAAATTGGCACGCGCTGCGTAGACCGCCGCCGTATAGCCTGCTGGGCCGGAACCTAAAATCAGTAGTGAGTGGTGTTGTGCCATGAGTATCCCCTTGTAAATGCAGTGAAATCATATTGTAAAGTGCTATTATACGAGGTTTATGAGTTGATTGCCTTGTTCACATGACTGGGTTAGACCTTTTTAATTGAAGATGATACACCGATGAAAACCACCAAAAAATCCACCTCAAAACCGAGCAAAACCCGCTACCAAAAGGAGCCGGTGACGTTCTCCGAAATCGGCGATGTGCGCTATTTGCATTTCGGTACGCCGTGGGTACAGGGCGCGATGAACGTGCGCCGACCCAATCAGTTGGTGCTGGAGTATGCGCGCATGATGATGGCGTATTTATTGTTTCGGGATGAGCCGAAACGTGTGGCGCAACTGGGCATGGGCTGCGCCTCGTTGACTAAATTCACCTATAAATATTTACCCGGCAGCCATTCAACGGTGGTGGAGCTGAATCCTGACGTGATTGCGGCGGCATACGGTATGTTTCGCCTGCCGCTGGATGAGCGGATTGAGGTGGTGGAGCAGGACGCGGCGCTGTGGGTTGAGGCGCAGAAAGCGGCGTTTGATGTGCTGCAAATTGATCTGTACGACGCCAGTGCTCGCGGGCCGGTGTGCGATTCGGTGGCTTTTTACTGTGCCTGTTTTGAGGCCTTGAACACCGATGGTATGGCGACGATCAATCTGTTTGGCGACCATCCGAGTTTTGAGAAAAACATGCAGAATCTGCGCCAAGCATTTGATGGGCGCGTCATTGCCTTGCCGGAAATTCATGAGGGCAATCGCATTGCCTTGGCGTTCAAAGGTGCGCCGATACAGTTGGAGTGGGCGCAATTGTATGCACGCGCCGACGAAGTGAAAGCGCTGTATGGTTTGTCGGCCAAGCGTTGGGTCAGCGCGCTCAAATCCGTACATCCGGGTTCGGCGTTTGTCGTATAGCGTGGTGTAAGCGGTATCACAAGCTACGAAACCGTGGTTTTTTCACCCGTTTAAACTGCTAAAAATTCGTTAAAAACGTGAAAATTCATGGTTTATTGGCGATTTTTGGGCTTGATTTTGTTACATGGGTTTCAGCATTGACAGAAGGATTCAGAAAGTTTATTATTTTCGGCATGAAACTAACACCGATCGCCGAAAGATTTATTCTCCATTGGGGCGAAATGGGGACCAAGTGGGGCATCAACCGAACAGTTGCGCAAATTCACGCGTTGCTGTTTTTTTATGGCCGTCCCATGCATGCCGAAGAAATTACCGAGACTTTGAGCGTCGCGCGCTCAAACGTGAGTAATTGCCTGAAAGAATTGCAAAACTGGAATCTGATTCACGTCGTGCACATCATTGGTGACCGACGCGACTACTTCAGCACCTCGACCGACGCGTGGGAGCTGATGCGCACCGTGGTACACGAGCGCAAAGTACGCGAATTCAATCCGGTGATTCAGGCCCTGCAAGACTGTCTGGACGATCCGTCGGCAGAGATGGAAACGCCTGAGTCAATGGCGCGGATTCAAGAAACCCTGACGCTGATGAAAACCACCAGCTCATGGGCGGAGGAAATGATTCGCCTCAAGCCTGAAACCCTATCCAAAGTGATGCGACTGGGCGCGAAAATTCAAAACCTGATTCATGGCGACTCAGCTAAAGATGAGAAAAATAAGTGAATCAGCGAGTCAAATAAAGCCAGCCTTCGATAAAGCCAACCTTCGGGTTGGTTTTTTCTTGGGTACAATGGCGCATCGACGCAACACCATTTCATTAGAGTAATCACCGTTCATGCAATCCACTATTCAGTTTTATCCTTCTTCTGCACCACGCGCAGCCGCCAGTGACATTCAATTGAGTGCCTTGCCGCCGCTGTCGCTGTACATCCATATTCCGTGGTGCGTGCGCAAATGCCCGTACTGCGATTTCAATTCACATGAATTGGGTAAAGCCGCGACCGACTGGGAAGCGCCGTATGTGCAGGCGCTGATCGCCGATTTGGAAAGCGTTTTGCCGCAGGTTTGGGGGCGGCGTTTAAGCAGTATTTTTATCGGGGGCGGTACGCCGAGTTTGCTGTCTGAGCGAGCGATGGATGAATTGCTCGCGGCGGTACGCGCGCGCTTACCGCATATTTCCGAGATGGAAATCACCATGGAGGCGAATCCGGGGACGCTGGAGGTTGGTAAATTGCGCGGTTTTCGCGATGCGGGGGTGAACCGTTTATCTCTGGGCGTGCAGAGTTTTGATGACGAATTGCTGCGCCGAATTGGTCGCATTCACAGCGCCGATCAGGCGAAATATGCGCTGGAGCAGGCGTATGCGTTGTTTCCCAAAGTCAATTTGGATTTGATGTTTGCCTTACCTGAGCAGACGATGGCGCAGTTGCGCGCGGATGTGGCGACGGCGCTGTCTTTTGCACCGACGCATTTGTCCTACTATCACATGACGATTGAACCGAATACCCTGTTTCACCGTCATCCGCCGCGCGTGCCGGATGATGAGTTGGCGCTGGATATGCAAGACTATATTCAATCGGAATTGGCGCGTGCCGGTCTGCGTCATTACGAAGTCTCGGCTTACGCGCAGCCGCAGCATGAATGTCAGCACAATACGAATTATTGGCAATTCGGCGATTACATCGGCATCGGCGCCGGTGCACATGGGAAGATCAGTCAACACGATCGGATTGTGCGTACGGCACGGTTCAAGCATCCGCAGCGCTACTTGGATGCGGTGGCGCAAGGCAATGCGGTGGAAACTGAGCAAATGCTCACGCGCGCCGAACTGCCGTTTGAATACATGCTCAATGCGCTGCGTCTGCGCGATGGAACGACCTTGGCGCAGATGCAGATGGCCAGTGGTTTGAGTGTGGTTGATTTGGAACCTGCGCTGTCACAGGCGCAGGTCAAAGGCTTGATGGTGAAAGAGGCAGAGCGTCTGTGCGTGACCGATTTGGGCTGGCGATTTTTGAGCGATGTTCAGACGCTGTTTTTGAATGATTGAATGAGTGGTTTGGGCGCGGTCGTGTTTAATTCACGCCGCTATAACTCACACCGCTACCCGCTTTTTCATGAAAAACGGCAAAACGGCTGAAATCAGTAAAAATACACCGCCCATGACAAAGGACAACATGACTTTATTGAGTAACAGCGCGATGACGATGCAAACCAGCGCGGTCAAAAAGCCCAAAGTGAAGGATCTTTTGAACGACGGATAGCGTTTCAAAGCCAGTAATGACAGCACATACAGCGTGCCGCCCACCGTGGCAGCGGCCATGCTGGCGGCGATCAAAATTTGCATGATGTTATAGCGCTCCGGATGCGTGCTGTTCAGCGTGAACACACCGGCGCAAAGGATGGCGATTAACCATGCACCGATGGGATAGGCGATGAAACTGACGTGCGGTGTGGTGTTCGTAGACGGCGTGGATGGGCTTGCAGATGGATTCATGGCGCTAACGAAAGAGTCAATGTTTAAAGCACCTATTGTAACCGATACTCACTTCGCTTTCGCAAGTAATGTGCACATTCGATAGCGACCTGATGAGTGCAAATGCGATGAAAAGTGTGTCGGCATAAGTGCGCTACAATGGTATCCATAAATATGAGCTGGGTTGCCCCGTGCTGGCTTAATTACAATTTTAAAAGTTTTGAAGTTTTATGCGACGTATACGAGATTGGTTGGCACAATTTAAAAATCACCTACAGCCGGATTTATTTGGCTGGGAGGATGATTCGGTCGCGCCTGTTTCACACAATCCACACCATAATGGCGCATCTGCGCCCACACCGAAAGCGTCACCCAACTCGACCTCCCATTCAAAAAAGACAGCGACGCAATCCGTGCGCACCGTGGTTCTGGGTGAGCAAATCGTGCCGTATCGCTTGGAGCGCTCACGTCGCAAAACCGTGGGTATGATGGTGGATGCGCAGGGCTTGCGCGTGCGTGCTTCGCCCTATGTATCGGTCTCTGAAATCGAGCGAATTTTGCACAGCAAATCCAATTGGATTCTGCGGCATTTGAGTCCGTCGCCGCATGCGGACACGCCGAGTCGCCACCGCAGTTTTATGCCCGATTTATCCGTGGCCGATGGCGAAACGCTCAGGCTTTTGGGGCGAACGGTTCAGATACGTTGGGGGACGGTGCAGCAATTGCCGGATGCAGCGTTGAGCGAGCAGATTGTGTGGGTGAAACGACCACGCACCCGCGCGGGTGCGCGTGAGGCGGATATTCGCGCCAGTTACCAAAATGCTTTGGCAAATGCCTTGGGCGATTATTTGTTGGCGTATCTGCATCAGCGTGCGCAGTGGTACGCGCAGCATCATGGTTTGCGTTATCGCGATATTGTGCTGTCCAATGCAAAAACGCTGTGGGGTACGTGTCGGCGCGATGGTCTGATTCGTATGAATTGGCGTTTGGTATTTTTGGACGAGGCACTGGTGGATTATGTACTGGCGCATGAATTGGCGCATACGGTGCAGATGAATCACAGTGCGGTGTTTTGGACGCAGGTGGCGCGCATGTGCCCTGATTATAAAAATCTACGTCGACAGTTGAAACAATTTGACCTACGCGGGGCGTAGGTCAATGGAGTCTAACTTGAGGGATGTGCGTCGTTTTTAAGCAATTTGCTCTTGTCGGTCAATAATCACATAATGTTTTTTCATCGGTTCGGTGACTTCAAAAATGCCTTTGAATCCGGCGGGGATGATGACGGCGTCACCGACTCGGAATTCGCGTCGCGTGCCGTCGGTTTCGATCAATGCGCCCGCGCCTTCGGTGACGTAGAAATATTCGTCTTCACCCAAGCCCATTTCGATTTGCCAGCTACCGACTTCGCAGGCCCAAACCCCCATGAATACTTCGCCGCTGTGGTTGGTAAAGTGATTCCATGTGGTGCGTTTCGGATTGCCGTTGACCAGTCGCTCCGGGCGCGGGTAGTCGATTTCGGCTTCTGTTTGCTGTTCACGAAACAGTTGGATGTGGGGTGTATGTGTCATATCTATCTCCTTTTTAGTTTTTTGTGCGCAATGATGTGTCGCGACGAAATTTGGACTTATAGAAGTGCCTATTGCGGTTGGTAGCTCAAACGCACATAAATCGGCGCATATGCTTCTGCTTGGGTGATTTCGATGAGTGATTCGCGTGAGAGTTCGAGCATGGCGATAAAGTTGACCACCAATACGGCGCGACCTTCGCCTTGCTCAATCATGTCGTCGAATA
>CAZCYS010000017.1:8157-17153 GCA_964502825.1 uncultured Hydromonas sp.
AAGTTGACCACCAATACGGCGCGACCTTCGCCTTGCTCAATCATGTCGTCGAATAGCTCGGAGAACTCCATGAAACGGCGGTTGTGCAGTTTGCGCAAAATGCCGGTCATGAATTCACGCACGGATAAAGTCTCGCGGGTGATGGTGTGGCGTGCGTTGAGTTTGGCGCGCTTGAGTATGTCGGCCCACGCGGATTTGAGGTCGTCCACATTGACATTGGGCAGTTGTTTTTGCACCGTGTGGTCGATTTCGGCTTGGGCGTGCAGGTAGTCGCGGCCGACGACCGGCATTTGTCCGAGATTTTGTGCGGCCAGTTTGATTTGTTCGTACTCGAGCAGGCGTCGGACAAGCTCGGCGCGCGGGTCGTCCACCTCTTCGCCGGTGTCGGACTTGGTCACAGGCAGCAGCATACGCGATTTGATTTCGATCAGCATGGCGGCCATGAGCAGATATTCGGAGGCCAATTCGAGGTTGTAGGTTTTGATTTGATCCACGTAAATCAAATATTGCTCGGTCACTTGCGCCATCGGGATGTCGAGGACGTTGAAATTTTGTTTACGAATCAGGTAGAGCAGTAAATCCAACGGGCCTTCGAAGGTTTCTAAAAAGACTTCGAGCGCATTGGGCGGGATGTATAAATCCTGCGGCATGTTGAACAGCGGTTCGCCGTACAAACGTGCAAATGCCAAGCCATCCACAATGTCGGGCGTGGCGTTTTGGCTGGCTGCGGCCAGTTGTTCCATTTGTGCCAACGCCGAGTCCAATGCGTCACTGGTCTCGGCGTTCGGGTGGGGTGTCTTGGGATTCATAAAGTGAATCGTTGGGACGCAAATCGGCGCGGTTTAATGAGCGTCGTCTTTGATTTTGGCTGCGTCAAATTGGCGTTGCAATGAAGTGTCTTGTGGCTTGTCCCACAGGCGGGCGCGGCCTTCGAGTTGTTTTTCATACAGGTCGGGCTGTTTTTTGTTCATTTCTTTCATAAACAGGGTGAAGTCCGATTCGTAACGTGCCATTTTTATTACTCCTTTTCATCATCAAGTGGATGAGAATTGTTTACAATGCGGTATGTGCGAAATGCGACCGTAGCGCATCTGATTTGCGGTTATTTTACTCGAATTTAAGCCTTTTGGGCGGAATCGTTGCGGATGGGTGCATTACTCGTATAAATGAATAAAAAAGATGATTGATTGAATTGATGATACGAAGGATGTCTGTTTTTTCTCTGTGTTGGGTGCGCCGATTGGCCTGTGGGGCTGTGGGTGCTGCCTTGCTGAGCCTGAGCGCGCCTGCGTATGCGAATAATTATTCGATCAATATTGATGCGCCGGCCGAGGCAAAAGCGCTGTTGGAACAGTATTTGGATATTGTTCGCTATCGCGCGCGCGAGGATATTCGCGATGAATATTTGGACTTTTTGATTGACCATGCGGCGGAGCAGGCGGCCAGTTTGTTGGCGACCAAGGGCTATTTCAACAGCAGAATCATGATCATCGATGACCGCACGGGGAAAACCGTGGGGACGGATGCGCAATTGAGCGCGACACAAGCCGCCCAAGCGACGCGCTCGTTCGGACGCAGTGTCGAGCTGCAGGATGCGGGTTCGGAAGCGGAAACCGCCACGCCTGCTGTCTCTAAGCTGCCGAGCTATACGATTAAAGTTGAACTCGGTGAGCAGGCGATCGTGCGTTCGGCCAAGCTGGACATGCAGGGCTTGATTACCCAGCAGGATCCGCAGCGCGCGAATGATTTGGTGTTTGACTGGTCGCTGCAGGAAGATGAGGCATTCACGCAAAATGATTGGTCGCTGGCCAAAACCTTGCTGCTGCGTAAAATCCGCTCGGATGCATATGCCGGTGCGCGCTTTAGAAGCACCGAGGCGCTGGTTGATCTGCCGCGCACGGGCGTAGATGTGAGCGCGGTGCTGGACTCGGGGCCGTATTTTACTTTGGGTGATGTTGAGGTCTCGGGTTTGCGGCGCTACCGCAGTTCGATTGTGACCAATGTCAATACCATTGAGCAGGGCGAGGCGTATAGCCGCGAAAAATTACTGGCGTATCAAAAGCGTTTACAGGATTTGCCGTATTTTTCCAACGTGGTGGTGGATATTAATCCCGATCCGAACGATGCCCAGCTCACGCCGATCAAGGTCAATGTGATTGAGTTGCCGTCATCGAATTTCAAAGGCGTGGTTGGCTACAGCACCGATGGCGGCTTTCATGCCAAAACGCAATATAGCCATTACAACGTATTCAAACGGGGTTGGATTTACGATATTCGCTATGATTGGCAGCAGAAGGAGCGCATTGGACAAACTTCGCTGACCACGCCGCAGAACAAAAATCACTATCAGTGGAGTTTATTTGCCAAAGTGGATGATGATCGCACTTTGGATGTGATTGACCGTACGTCGCAGGTGGGTTTGCATTACTCGCGCAAATTGGAGCGCACCTCGGTTTCATACAATCTGGATTATTACAATAGCCGACTGGATGAGTTTCGTAGCCGCGCGTGGGTTTTGAGTGTGGATTGGTCGAAACACAATGTGGATAATAATTCGTACCCGCGCCAAGGTTATGCGGTTGATGCTTCGATTGGCGTGGCCAGCAAGGCGATGGGTTCCAGTACCAACTTTGTGCGCTCGTATGGGCGCTATCGACATTTTTTCCCCTTCTTGAAAAAAGACTCGCTCGTGTTGCGGGCTGAATTGGGGATGATCAATACCCGAGGTGATTGGTTTGATGTGCCGTCCAGCCTGTTGTTTAAAGCCGGAGGCAGTAACTCGATACGCGGCTATGGCTATCAAAGCATTGGTGATCCTGATGCGATGGCGGACAATGTGGTGCTACCGGCGCGGTATATGGCGACGGCCTCTGCCGAGTATACCCACTGGTTCAATAATTCATGGGGTGCGGCGGTCTTTTATGATGTGGGCAGTGTGACCGATGATTTGAAAAGTCGACCTCTGTATCACGGGATCGGCGTAGGCGCACGTTGGCGCAGTCCGGTCGGACCGATTCAATTTGATATTGCCTATGGTTATCCGCGCAAACGCATTGCGCCACATATTTCAATTGGGATTATGTTTTGATGCACGACGAGCAAAAAACCCATCCGACATTGCCTGAGCGGAACGATGAGGTAAATGACATCGGCGCTGATTCGGCAGAGACGACTTCTGGCGCGCCGAAAGACAAGTCATCCGGCAAGGCGTCCAAGTGGCGATGGCTTGCGGGCGGCTTGTTGGCGCTGGTTGCGCTGCTGGTGCTGTTGGTTGGCACGGTGTTGATTGCCGCGCAATCCGAGCGCGGTACGCGGGCGCTGTGGAAGGTGACCCAAGTATTATCCGGTGGCCGTGTGCAATCACAGTGGGTTTCGGGTAGTTTGGCGCACGGTGGCAGCGCGCAATCCATGCAAATTCATTTGGGTACGGTGCACGTTGATCTTTTTGATGTATCGGGCGATTGGCATTGGTCTGTGCTGCCTGTGCATTGGCAGGTCGATCGTTTGGCGGCGCAGCGCTTGGACATCGCGCTACTGCCTTCTGAAAAAAAATCCGAGCCGTTAGAGCAGATCACCATGCCGCTGGCGTTCACGGTCGATAATTTGTCTGTGCCGCAAGTCAATTTGATTCAAGGCTTGCAAACCACCGAACTGAAGGACGTATCCGGCAGTGTGAGTACCGATAAAGTGCAGCACCGCATTAACTTAACGCATCTGCGTCAAGGCGACGCCGAGTACTCGGGGCAATTGGCGATCAATGGCAAAAAACCGTTCGTGCTTGATGGGCAAATCGACGCGGTATTGCACGATGAACGCAATGATTATTCGGCCAAACTGGTAGCCAAGGGTGATTTTAAACGCCTGAATTTGGATTTGAGCGCAAGCTCTGGCGCGGGTAGCAATCAAGGTGATTTGACAGGCCAAGGCAATTTGAGTGTGCAATTGCTGGATGGTTTTTACATTCACCAAGGTCATCTGGATTTCAAACACATCAATCCGAAATTGTTTTGGGCGAGTTTGCCGATGGCCAATTTGGATGTGGCTTTAAATACCGATCCGGCCAATGGGAATACTACCGGCGCTTCTGCAGATGTACCTGCTCCATCGCCCACAGCCGCTACCGCTGAACGCTTGCCGGTGCAAGGTCACTGGACGCTGGTGAATCACTTGCCGCTGACCTTGGCCGAGCTGGGTATTCCCGTTGTTTCAGGGCAAGGGCAGTTCACGCTGACCGATAAGCAGCAAAATCTCAATGATATGAAGGTCGGTTTGTTGGGCGGCGGGTCGCTGGTCGGTAACGGTCAATTTGCCAATAAAAAAGGTCAAATCGACGTGGCGGTGACGGATATGAACCTCCAATCCATCTACGCCAAACTGCTGAAAACCGCGCTGGACGGCACGGTGACCATTCAAATTGAGCAACAGTCGCAAAACTATGTGGCGCAGTTGGCACAATCCGGCGCGGTCAATATGCGCATCGCGACCGACGTGCAGATGGGTGGCGGACTGATCGACATCAAACAGTTCAAAATTGCAGGCTTAGGCGAGGCGGAATTGAGTTTGGTCGGGAAGATTCAGCAATCCCAAGAGTTGATGCCGTTTGAGGGCAAACTGAACGTTCAACAATTCAATCTGCGCGATTTGGGCGATTTTCCGCGCAGTCAATTGGCCGGTGCGTTTGATGTGCGCGGCGAAATGAAACCGGATTTCAAGCTGGACATGAAAGGTGAATTGGCATCGAGTCGCTGGGCGGATGCCAATGCCCAAGGTCAGCTCGATTTTACGTTTCAAGCACCCGATCGCATTGAGGCGCGCAACGTTGACGTGACCGTGGGCGATAATCTGTTTCAGGCCAAAGGGGCGTTGGGTAAAGACAATGATCGCTTGCAATTGAACGTGCGCGCGCCGAACTTGGCGCAGTTGCAATTTGGCTTTGCCGGACGTCTGAATGCCACGGGCGACTTGACCGGCTCGCTGACCAAACCGCGCGGTCGCTTGGATGCACAGGGCGCGAATTTGGTATTTTTTAACAATAAAATTCAATCGATTGATCTCAAAGGTCAATGGGAAAGCGGTAACAACGGGCCGCTGAACGCCGATGTCGATTTGAACGGCTACGCGGTCGGACCGGTGAATTTGCGTCAACTGAACGCCACGGTGCGCGGCACGCAAGCGGCGCATCAGTTCAATGGTCGTTTTGCCGGCAATATTTTGGTGCGTGAGGCTGCGCAAGATCATGCCGCGGTGCAGTGGATTTTGGACGGGCAGACCTCCGGTTCGGGCGGCATCACCGATGATGGTTGGCGCGGACAGATTCATCAACTGAACAATGTGGGACAGCCGAATATTCAATTGACGCAAACCGCGCAAATTGCCTATGAGAACAAAGAGTTTAAACTCAGCAATGTGGTCGCGCGTGTGCAGGAAGCGCAGTTGAACATCAACAGTTTTGCCATGCAAGGGCAACGCATCAACAGCCAAGGCAACGTCAGCAATCTCGTGGCCAACCGTTGGCTGTCGTGGCTGGCGATTACGCTGCCGTTTTATCCGTCGGATGATTTTGCCATTCGCGGACAGTGGGACATCGCGATGGGCGCGCAGCCTGCGGGCGGTTTTCGTTTTGAGCGCGAACGTGGCAATATCGCACTCGATGTGCGTCGGCGCAATTTGCTTGAATTGACCGAGCTGAATTTCCAAGGCCGCATGGCCGGTACGCAGATGGCTTTGTCGGGCGTGTTGAACGGCAATAATATCGGGCAAAACCGCATTCAGGGGACATTGGGTTTGGTCAACAGCGCATCCGGCTGGGTCGTGTCTGGTCTTTCGCCATTAAATTTGAATGTGCAAGCGCGCTTGAGTCAGCTCAAACAATTCAATCAACTGTTCGGTGTGAATGTGCGCATTGATGGACAGGCTCAGGCGGATCTAAACATTCGCGGTACGCTCGCGTCGTGGACACCGCAAGGTGTGGTGACGGGGCAAAATCTGAGTTTTTATCATGTGGACGAAGGGATACGCTTTGATAACGGCGTGGCGCGTCTGCGCGTTGAACCATCGCAAATTATTTTTGAACAGTTTGAGGCCAAAGGGATCGAAGGTACTTTGTCGGTCAAAGGCACGGTCGGCTGGGGTGCGGGGCAAACTCAGGGCGTGAAAGCCACCATGGTGATGAATCAGTTGCGTCCGTTCGCGCGTCCTGACCGCGAAGTGGTGCTCAGCGGTACGACGGATTTGGGCTTTGACGGTGTGCGCGTGTTCTCGATCAAAGGTAATATCAAGGTTGATAAGGCCCTCATTGATCTGCCGCCAACCCGCGCACCGGAGCTGGATAACGATGTGCGTTTTGTCCAAGCACCCGGTACGAAAGCCAAAGCCGAGAGAGTGTATGCGGCCGAGACCGATATCAATGTGAATTTGGGCGATCGTTTCCGTTTCAAAGGTCGTGGCGCGGATGTTTATCTGGGCGGCGTTTTGCGCGTGCATTCCAGCGCGGACTATCCTGAGTTGCGTGCCAATGGTACGGTACAAATCACGCGCGGTACCTATATTTTCTACGGACAAACCTTGACCGTGCAACGTGGCTTGGTCACATTTGCCGGCCCATTGGACGATCCGAGTTTGAATATTATGGCGACTCGGGTGGCCGGTTCGACCGAAGTGGGCGTTGAATTGAACGGTACCTTGGCCGATCCGCGCGCGCGCCTGACCTCAAATCCCGATATGCCGGATGAGGAAAAGCTCGCATGGTTGTTGTTTGGCCGCTCGACCGCGGATTTGGGGCAAAACGACATTGGCGCGATTGCCGGTGCGGCCTCGATTTTACTCAGCACCGATCAGGGGCGTAAGATCACCGACCAATTCGGGATTGACAATATCAGTGTGGGTGCGGTGGAGAAAAAAGATGGTACATCAGGGACTTATGTCGGTTTTGGCAAGCAATTCACCGATCGCTTTGGCATTGCTTACGAGCAAGGGATTGACACGGTCAGCAGTGTGCTGAAAATTACCTGGTCATTGTCGCGCAACTGGGAAGTGATTTTGCGCGGCGGTACCAATAACGGTGTGGATTTACAATATCGCCGCCGTTTTGACAGACTTTGGGACAAGGATAAAAAATATGAGTCAAAATAATTCATTCGCTCAAGCAATGTCATTGCCTTTTCGCATTGGTCAAGGTTTTGACGTACATGCTTTGGTGGAAAATCGTCCGCTGATTATCGGCGGTGTGACCATTCCGTATGAAAAGGGTTTGCTGGGTCATTCGGATGCCGACGTGTTGCTGCACGCGGTGACTGATGCCTTGCTCGGGGCGTTGGCTTTGGGCGATATCGGACAACATTTCCCCGATACCGACCCGCGCTTTAAGGGCGCGGATAGCCGCGTATTGTTGCGCCATGCGTATGCGTTGGTACGCGATAAGGGCTATGTCTTGGGTAATTTGGATGCGAGTATCATTGCGCAAGCGCCGAAAATGATGGTGCACATTCCCGCCATGCGTGAAAATATCGCAGCGGATTTGGGTGCGGCTTATTCCGCGGTGAATGTGAAGGCGAAAACCTGCGAGAAGCTCGGCTTTTTGGGGCGCTCCGAAGGCATTGCTTGCGAAGTGGTGGTTTTGCTGGTGCAGGATCGCGAGCCGGTACACGCTGTGCGAACGGAAGTGGTGTGAAGGTGGTCGAGCGTATGCACCATGCTGAGCATTTACCGAATGTGCTGCTGCTGGACACATCGAATCAATACTGCTCGGTTGCGTTGCAATGGCGCGGGCAGTTGACGGCGCGCCATGAGTGGTCGGAGCAAAAACACTCGCAAATGATTTTGCCGATGGTACGCGAGCTACTCGCGGCGCAGCAGGCGACGTTCGCCGATTTGGATGCGATTGCGGTGGGTGTCGGTCCTGGTGGATTCACCGGTGTGCGATTGGCTGTCTCGGTCGCGCAAGGTTTGGCCTTTGCCGCGCACAAGCCGGTATTGGCTTTGTCGTCGCTGGCTGCGCTGGCGGTGGCCGGATTGAGCCATAGCGCAGAAACCCAGATCATCGTGGCGATGGATGCGCGGATGCAGCAGGTGTATTGGGCGCATTATGAACGGCGCGAAGGCGAGTTGATCACACGGGTAGAGCCGAGTTTGGATGATGTGGCGGTATTTGTTGATCGCTTAAATTTAATTGATGCGCCGTGCGTGCTGGTCGGTAATGCGATAGAGGCATTTGATGTCATTCAGCAAGCCATAATGCAGGCGAACGATCGTGTGCCGCTGCGCGTGGCGGAGATTGACCACAGTGCACCGCATGCGGCGGACTTTGCGCCGTTGGTCAATCGTTTGTGGAGTAATGGGGCGTGGCAGGCGGGCGTGGTGCTGCGCCCCGAACAGGTACAGCCACTGTATGTACGCGATAAAGTGGCGAAAACCATCGCTGAGCGCGAGGCGGAACATGCCGTAACACAGGTGTTGGCGCATGAATGAGTCGGTGGCTTCGGTATACACGACGCAGATTTTGACGGCTGAGGATTTGCCCGCCGTTGCAGAGCTTGAGCAGGTCACGCAGATCGATCCGTGGACGGTGGAGCAGGTACTGGCGATTGCGCCACTGCTCGGTAGCGGCGAATATACGGGTACGGTTTTGCGCGATACGCAGGATGTCGTTGGCTATCTGATTGCGCGATTGTTTTTGGACGAATGCGAAATTTTGAGTGTTGGCGTTGTGCCAAACGCGCAGGGTAAAGGGCTGGGACAACGGTTATTACAGGCGTTTTTGAGCCAATTGCCCGAGCAAACTGCACAGGTTCATTTGGAAGTGCGTGTGTCTAATCTCGCAGCGCAGCGTTTGTACGCGCGTCAGGGCTTTGTTGAAGTCGGTCGGCGAAAAGCTTATTATGCGGTTATGAACACCGATGGACAGGCGGGGCGCGAAGATGCGCTGCTGATGTCGAAATATGTAAAGGAAATACGGAAAAAGTAAACCCCTACTTTTTCCGTGCTTAGGATTAGAAATT
>CAZCYS010000018.1:0-16958 GCA_964502825.1 uncultured Hydromonas sp.
AAATCCGCGACAAATATTTAGCCATGCGCTACAAAAAATGGGTGGATTCACAATAAGCTTGGATAAGGCTTGAGTAGATTCATCGTATGTGTGTGAGCATGTTACCCCTAACCCGCCCTTGGCTTCGAATAATTACAAACTCAACCCACTCTCAAACCACCTGTTTTCACCCGTGGTCGGATCAACAAACTCAATCCGCCGCGCGAGTAGTTTGAGCGGTTTTTCATAGTCCACCACATCCATCGGCGTGGGTACAGGATACAGGCCATCATTGAGCAGCGGCATACCGAGACTGAGCATATGCACGCGCAGTTGGTGTTTTTTGCCAGTTTCGGGATACAGACGGTACAGGCTGTATGCGCCGCGATTTTCGATCAGTTCGATGGTGGTAAAAGCATTCGGCTCGCCCTCGACTTCCTGCGTGAGGTAAAACTGCTCACCACGTACCAGACGCGAGGAGACGCGCAGCGGGTAGTCTAAATCGGTTCGGGTGGGCGCAATGGCTTCGTAGATTTTGGTCACGGCGCGCGATTGAAACAGGCTTTGATACGCGCCGCGCGTGGCGCGGTTGTGCGAGAGCAGCATGACACCGGCGGTGTCTTTGTCGAGGCGGTGAATCGGCGTGATGTCGGCGACGTTGAGGTATTGCAATTCGGGACGCAAACGCAGGCGCGTGAGCAGGGTTTCGCGTAAAAATCGCCCACTCGGAATCACGGGCAAAAAATGCGGTTTGTCCACCACGATCAGATGCTCATCCACATGCAAAATTACTTCGTCAAACGGGATGCGCGGCTCGTCCTCGCGACTGATTTCGCGGTAGTAGTAGATCGTTTCACCCGCGCGGTACGGCGTGGTTTCAGATAACACCGCACCATCCGCCGCCACTACAAAACCGCTGTTCAACCGTGCGCGCCAGCCCGATTCGTCCACAAAAGGAAAGCGCTCGCACAAAAAATTCAATAACGGCTGGCCGATATAGCGCGCATCATGCGGCAGACACAGATAGCTCGGTTTGACACCGTCGCGCAAAGGCAGTGGCGAAGAAAAGCGGGGAGCGGGTATATTCATAGGCGCTATTTTAGCGGTTTCATGAATAGAAATGGCATAACTAATATGTGTCAACACATTACGACCCTCTATCGGACACGAATGCCCGACCTACTCTTCCAATGGGGCGAATGATCGCCAACGGCGATTTACTTTTACCCACAATTATCCTATAGTGACCGTTCACTTAAAACTCTATCCATAGGGCAAAAAAATGATCAAACACATCGTGATGTGGCGACTCAAGGACCACGCCGAAGGCAATGACAAAATGACCAACGCGCAACTGATGAAATCCAAACTCGAAACCTTGCGCGGGCAAATCGATGGCGTGCTGGCGATCGAAGTCGGTATTGATTTTTCCGCCACCGAGGCGAGCGCGGATGTGGTGCTGTACTCCGAATTCACCGACCGCGCAGCCTTGGCGGCGTATCAGGCACACCCAGCGCATCAGGCGGTCGTGGCGTTCATCAAGGAGGTGGTGAGCGCACGGCATTTGGTTGATTACGAAATTTAAACCATCGCCATCATGCCCATTCACTATCACAGTTTTTCTGCTGCGCCTGCGTCGCTCACCACCACGAAAAATAGTATCACACATGCCATACCCGCCGGTCGTTTTGACGCGCCGATTGGCGATCTGTCCACCGCGCATTGGGATGCGAATTGCGGCCTGCGCTCACCGCGTCGCCTGCAACGCAAGGGCTGGCTCTACGGCGCGGTATTTAGCGAGCGCTGGATTGTCGGTTGCGCGATTGCGGATGCGGGCTTACTCGGCAGCGCTTTTGTCTATGTGTTTGACCGACAAAGTCGCCGCATGATGGAATACAACAGCCTACGTCCGCTGGCGTTCGCTGCGGATTTTCAGCCGTCACCGAACGGCGTTTGGGCGCTCAAGCAGGGGGATAAATCATGGCGCATTCAGCCGTTGACCGATCAATCCGGCTGGCATTTTCAGTTCACACACCCTGATTGGGATGTGTCGTTTGAACTACACGATAATCGCACCAGCATCAGCGCGCTGAACAATGCGCCGAGCGCATCACATCGCGGGCAGCCATCGCGCCCGTTTCACTACACGCACAAATTAACCGGCGCTGTGGCGAATTTGCGTCTGCGTATGCACAATGAGACACACGAGCTGACCGATGTGCGCGGCGTATTTGATTTCACGCTCGGTTATCCGCCGCGCGCGACGCTGTGGCAATGGGCGAGCTGGATCGGCCAACTCGACGACGGGCGCACGCTGTCGGGCAATCTGGTCGCGCAGACCATGAATGGTTTGGAAAACGCGGTGTGGATTGGTGCTGCCGAGGGCACAAGAGAAGGCTCAAAGGATGGCGCTCAAACCCACGTAATCGCCCTGCCACAAGCCATTTTTGATGATCTGCCAACGGATACGGCGCAGACGTGGCAAATTCGCACCGCAGACGATCGTCTGCGCATGCAGTTCACGCCCGAAGGTGCGCGGAGCGAGCGCATTAACCTCGGGCTTTTAGCCAGCGACTTCACCCAGCCATTTGGCGCATTTCGCGGCGTTTGGCGCGATGACGATGGCAGTGAGCACACGCTCACCGGTATCGGCGTGGTGGAGCGTCATCGGGCACTTTGGTAAATTTATGAATACTTCGTCCTCCGTTTCAGCGGGTCATTCAGCGACCAGCTCAACAGCCCATTCAGCAACTAAAATGCCGCAAAGCCGTGCGATTGTGATTTTCGCCATTTTGGCCTTTGGCTATTTTCTCTCCACCATGATGCGCGGCGTCACCGGCACGCTCGCGCCGGTATTGACGCAGGAATTGTCACTGAGCGCGGGACAATTGGGACTGCTCGCGGGCGTGTATTTTTTTGGTTTTGCGGGCATGCAGTTGCCGCTCGGACGCTGGCTGGATCGCATCGGGCCGCGTGATGTGCTGATGGTGCTGTTGGCGCTGGCGGCGGCGAGTTGTCTGGCATTTGCTTTTGCACAGGGTTTTTGGAGTTTGCTGTTTGCACGCTTTTTGGGTGGCATCGGCGTGAGTGCGTGCCTGATGGCGCCGCTGACCGGCTATCGCACGTGGTTTGAGCCGCAGACACAACTGCGCAGCAATGCGTGGATGCTGATGGCAGGCTCCTTCGGCCTGTTGTTCGCAACCGTGCCGGTGCAATGGGCTTTGCCGCTGATTGGCTGGCGCAAGGTATTTGTGCTTTTGGCGGTACTATTTGCCGTAGCGCTGATCGGCGTGTGGCGACGTGTGCCGGTTTGGCATCATCAAACGGCGAATACACCGAAAAGCTCATTCGCCGAGGATTATCGCTTCATCTGGCATCATGCGTATTTTTGGCGGCTCGCACCCTTGGCGTTTGTCAACTATGGCGGGGTGGTCGCCATCCAAACGCTGTGGGCGGGGCCATGGATGACACGGGTCGCGGGCGATACGCCGTCTCAGGCGGCGACAGGGCTGTTTTGGATCAATCTAACCACGCTCGTCGTTTTTTGGCTGTGGGGCGTGGTTAATCCGATACTGACGCGGCGGCGGATTTCCGCCGACCATTTGATTTTGTGGGGTTTACCCGCCAGTTTTGTGGTGTTGTTCGGCATTGCTCTGCTCGGTTCAAGCGCCGGTTGGTGGGCGATTGCGCTGTTTTGCGGTTTGGCCACGGTGATTTCACTGGCTCAGCCCGCGTTGGGCCTGACCGTACCTCCGCATCAAGCGGGGCGCGCGATGACGGCGTTTAACCTGCTGCTGTTTGCCGGTGCGTTTTTCTGGCAATGGGGTATGGGGCTGCTGATTGATGGCTTGAAATCGGCGGGCTGGATGGAGCCAAACGCGTATCGCGCGGTATTTGGCCTGATTGCGTTGTGTCACTTGCTCGGCTACGCGTGGTTTGCCTACGGGACGTTGAAAATACAGCACCTCAAGGTATCCAGATGACGCAAACATAAAAAACCCTCGTCAATACGACGAGGGTTTTTTGAACACTTCACGGATTAAAAACGCGCATCCACTCCGAGATTAAACACTGTTTGCTGCCCCGAATCTTTGCCAAACGTGCGCTCGGCTCCCACGACCAAGTTCACATTTTTGGCCAAATCAATCTGCGCTCCCAGTTTTAAACGCACACCGTTATCCGATTTGGGCGCCTCTGTACTAAAGCTGGTCGGCGCGGATTTCAGGCGTGCTTTGATGTTGTCCGCATCGGTACCATCTACTTCGTAGCTCAGACTCGCATAGGGTTTCACCTTGCCAAATTCGCCACGCAACTGGTAGCCCAAGCTGGCGACCATGCCTTCGCGTTTTTGCGCGCCGAAACTCATCGAGGTGCTGGTATTGCCTGCCTCATCATAGCCATCCAAACGCATTTTTTCATACGCGAATCCGCCCACCGGACCATGCTTCACTTTGCCATTGGCGAATGTGCCCAAGACCAAATTGCCTTGTACGC
The DNA here is from genome assembly GCA_964502825.1 of uncultured Hydromonas sp. GTDB lineage: Bacteria > Pseudomonadota > Gammaproteobacteria > Burkholderiales > Burkholderiaceae > CTSOIL-112. Next base: position 4,474 of record CAZCYS010000018.1, read on the forward strand.
CGATGGTGTAATGCGCGCCCTTGCTGGAGCCGGACTCGGTGCGATTGGCCGCGCCCAGCGCAATGTTGCGATCAATGTCCGCGCTCAATCGACCATAGCGCACATAGCCCATGATGGCGCCCTGATCGGCCTTTTTACCCACATACGCACCGACACTGGTTTCTTTCAGATTAAATTCGCCCGCCGCTGCGCCCAAATCACCCGACGCGCGATCGTAGCCCAAGGTCAAACCGGCATGCACATTGCCCGCGCTGATGCGGCGATCCGCACCCACCAGCAGGTATTTGTTTTTACTATCGGCGGCCTTGCCAAAATCGGTTTTGCTGTAGCCTGCATCGGCGAAGGCATGCCATGCCTGATCACCGACATTCGGCGCGTAGCTCATCAATCGCTGTGCGTAGCGTTGCCCCGCCGTCATCGCGGCCGCACCGACCACGCCCACTTGCGCGGGCGCTTTGAGTACGGATAAAGCATACTGCGCGCTGAGTTTTTGCGCCGCTGTGGTCGGATGCACGCCATCGGCGAACACATAGGTGTTGGCGGCGTCAGGGGTGACCAATGTATTGGCGCTACAGAACAAGGATGAGCTCACCGTACAGGCTACACCGGTCGCATTGCTAAAGCCATACGCCGTCGGATTGGCCACCACTTCGGTCAGCAAACTGTAGTTATCCAACAAAACCACACTCAAGCCGGTTTGTGCCAAACCTTGACTCACACCCGCGTTAAACCCTTGCGACAGTTGAGTCGCACCTGCTGCTGCGGTTGCGCCCAAGCTCTGAAAAGCCGGTGTCACGCCCAGATTAGGCATATTTTGCACAACAATATATTTACTGCCCGATAGGTACGATAACTTCGCCACCTGCGTGACAAAATCCACCACCGATTGCTGGGTCAAACCGGCCAATTGTGCTTGCGAAATATAGCCGCCCGAATACATGGCTAAATTTTGGAACGCATCGTTCGCACCGCCTTGAATCAAAATGATTTTATTGCTCGCTTGACCCGCGTTTGCGCTTAAAAATTCGGTCACCTGCGTGGAAATCGGGCGCTGTGCGAAGCCCGGCGGAGTGGACAATGAGTCTGAATTGACCTTCGCGCCCCCTTGCGCATAGTTGCTGCCGCCTTGATTGGACGGTGTGGTGGTAAAGCCCAAATCCTCGGCAATGTATTCCGCCGCCGTCTTGCCCGGATTGGTGGTGAAACGCTGTCCGCCAATCGCGGCGTAGTAGCCCCCATCGGACAGACTGTCGCCAATAATCACCACGCCATCCGCAGCCTGCGCACTCATCGCGCTCATAGCGGCATAGGCGAACATTGTGGCGATGGTGATCGGTTTCAGGGAACGGGAAGAGCGGACTGCCGTATTGGGTATCATTTTGTCTCCTTGATTAAAATCATTATTTATATGTAAAAGGTTTAGCACATTAGCATTTTTCTAACGCTCGTTCCTATTTTTCGATATTGCACTGCAAAAAAACGGCGAGCCTCGCTCACCGTTTTTTAAAATCAATCCCTTACACGCCCAATCGGTCGCGCAGCGTATACCAAGCCGCGCCAATGGCGGAGAATGGCACGCTGAACGTACGCCCGCCCGGGAACGGGTAATGCGGCAGTTGGGCAAACGCCTGCATGCGCTCAGGGCGACCGAGCAGCGCCTCGGACAGCACTTTGCCCGACAAATGCGTGTAGGTGATGCCGTGGCCGGAGCAGCCTTGCGAATAGTAAATGTTGTCGTTCAAAATCCCGACCTGCGGCAGGCGCGAGAGCGTCAGCAGGAAGTTGCCCGTCCACGCGAAGTCAATTTTCACATCTTTGAGCTGCGGGAAGGTTTTGAGCATTTTCGGGCGAATGATCGCTTCGACATTGTCCGGATCGCGCGCGCCGTAGACCACGCCGCCGCCGTACAACAGGCGATTGTCTCCGGTGATGCGATAGTAGTCGAGCAGGTAATTGCAGTCTTCCACACACTGGCCGTTCGGAATCAAATCCTGCACCATCTCGTCGGACAGTACCTCAGTGGTCACCACTTGCGAGCCGCATGGCATGGCTTTCGCCGCCAATTCGGGTACAAGATTGCCCAGATAGGCATTGCCCGCGACCACGACTTTTTTCGCCAAAACACGGCCTTGTGTGGTGTGCACAATCGGTGATCCACCTTGTCCGGCTGTACGCTCAATTTTAACCACTGCTGAATGCTCATAAATTTTGCCACCATGTGACTCGATCGCCGCCGCTTCGCCCAGCGCGAGGTTGAGCGAGTGCATGTGACCGCCGCCGTGGTCAATCGAGCCGCCGATGTAGCTGTCGGTATTGACGATGGCACGCAATTGTTCTTTATCGAGCATTTCGACTTTATCGTAGCCATAGCTCGCCCAGAGTTTTTGCTGCGATTCGAGGTGGTGCATTTGTTTGGCGTTAAACGCGGCGAACACGCCGCCGTTTTTCAAATCACATTGGATGTTGTAACGCTCAATGCGTTCGCGAATGATGCGATTGCCTTCGAACGCCATGTCGCCGATCAGTTTCGCAGCCTTCGCATCGACCTGTTTGGCCACGGTGTCAATGTCGCGGCTGTAGCTATTGACCAACTGGCCGCCGTTACGACCCGATGCGCCGAAGCCCACCTTAACGGCTTCCAAAACCACCACCTGCATGCCCGCCTCGGCCAAAAACAGCGCGGTGGACAAGCCGGTATAACCCGCGCCAATCACGCAGACGTCGGCGTGTACGTCGCCTTGCAATGCCGGACGCTCCGGCGAAGGGTTGGCCGTGGCGGCGTAATAGGTTTTTTCCAATGCGGTGTGTGTCATACGTGTCCTCTATAAAAAGGTTAAAAAGTCCCTGCCGCATGTGCAAACGTGCGGATTTTTATGACTTCAAGGGACTAAATCAAGGAACCATTAAAAGTAATTTGAATCAATAATCAATCTTGATCCAAGTGGTTTTCAATTCGCAATATTTATCCATGCTGTGCAGAGATTTATCGCGGCCATTGCCCGATTGTTTGTAGCCGCCAAACGGTACGGTGATGTCGTCATCGTTGTACTGATTCACGTGCACCGTGCCTGCCTTAAGCGCACGCGCGACGCGATGCGCACGCGAGATGTCACCCGTCCACAAGCCTGCTTGCAAACCATAAATCGAGTCATTCGCCAGCGCGATCACTTCTTCTTCGGTCTCAAAACTCATGGCGGATAACACCGGGCCGAAAATTTCTTCGCGCGCGATGGTGTGATTTTTGTCGGTCACGAAAATCGTCGGCTCGATGAAATAGCCACCGGACTCCTCACGGCAGCGATTGCCACCGGCGAGTAGTTCCGCGCCTTCGGTTTTGCCCGATTCAATGTATTTCATGACACTGTTCAACTGAATATCATCGACAATCGCACCCATGGTCGTCTCAGGATCCAACGGATCGCCCGGCTTAAATCCGGCCACGTGCGCCGCAACTTTTTTCATGAATTCGTCTTTGATGCTCGCTTGCACATACAGACGGGTCGGCGCATTGCAGCTCTCGCCTTGGTTATAAAATACATTGCCTGCTGCTGCCGCTGCCGCCGCATCCATATCAGGGCAATCGGCAAATACGATGTTCGGCGATTTGCCGCCCAATTCCATCCACGCTCGCTTCAGATTGCTGTTGGCAGCGGCCGCCATGATGCGTTTGCCCACGGCGGTGGAGCCGGTAAATGCGACGCAATCCACGTCCATATGCTCGGCCAAGGCCGCGCCCGCTTCGTGACCAAAGCCGGTAACGACGTTGAACACACCCGCCGGAATACCGGCTTCCAAGGCCAACTCGGCCAAGCGCAAACCGGTCAGCGGTGATTTTTCAGAAGGTTTGAGCACCACAGAGTTACCCACGGCCAGGGCTGGTGCAATTTTCCACGCAGTCATGAGCAGCGGATAATTCCACGGCACGATCGCTGCAACCACGCCGACCGGCTCGCGCGTAATCAAGGCAAGTGAGTCGCGCGGCGTCGGTGCGACTTCGTCGTATACCTTGTCAATCGCTTCGCCAAACCAGCGGATGGTGTTTTGCGCACTCGCCACGTCCACGGCCAGCGCATTGCTGATCGGTTTGCCCATATCCAGCGTCTCGGTCAGCGCCAATTCGTTTTTGCATTCGACGATCAGATCGGCAAAACGAATCAGGATTTCTTTGCGCTTGCGCGGCGACAGGTGCGACCAGCGACCGTCCTCAAACGCTTCGCGCGCGGCTTTAACCGCGATGTCCACGTCGGCTTTGTCACAGCGCGCAACGTCGGTTAGCTTTTGCCCGTTGCACGGACTGATACAGTCAAACGTCGCTCCGGAAACGGCATCCACGCGTCGACCATTGATGAACGCCTGACCATTCAGTTTTAATTGCGCAGCGCGCTCTTTCCAATTCGTCACACTCATTTCATCTCCTTTACTTGTTCGCTTGTGCTTCCAAATACATGGCGGGAAGCACGGCTTCATTGATTTGATGCGCTCATTATAAATCCCGATCTGACGTGCGTTAAGCGGTGATTGAAGTGGACGCGCATTCGCCCCGAAAATGGCTCCTGAATTGATTGTAAAACTGATGGCAAATCAGGCCACTTCCCCTTCGGGATACAAGCATCATACCGCGAACCCTGCCATGCCACCCATGCATTATTTTTACTTTTTTCTCGGAAAAAGTATGCATCTACCAACAAAAAGGGCTAAACTTATCCCTACTTGTTTTCTACCATTTTTATAAACCATCCTGAAAATAAGTTGACCATTATTCACGGAGGAATACATGTCATCCAATCACTCAAGCATCACTCATAAACTCATCTGGGGCTTGGTCGCCATCATTGGCACCGTGGCCTTTGCCTACACGGCGCTCAATCGCGGCGAGACCATCAATGCGATGTGGGTGCTGACCGCGGCAGTCTGTGTGTATTTGATTGCCTATCGTTTTTATAGTTTGTATATTGCCGATAGAGTCTTGCAAGTGGACGGCACGCGCATGACTCCTGCGTTTCGGCACAACGATGGTCTGGACTATGTGCCGACCAATAAAGTCGTGCTGTTTGGTCACCATTTCGCCGCGATTGCCGGCGCCGGCCCTTTGGTCGGTCCGGTGTTGGCCGCGCAAATGGGTTATTTGCCGAGCATGATTTGGATTTTGGTCGGCGTGGTGCTGGCCGGTGCGGTGCAGGACTATATGGTGCTGTTTGTGTCCACGCGCCGCGATGGTCGTTCGCTGGGCGAGTTGATCAAGTCTGAAATGGGGACAGTACCGGGTGTGATCGCGCTGATTGCCTGCTTTATGATTATGATCATCATTTTGGCGGTGTTGGCAATGATTGTGGTCAAAGCTTTGACGCACAGCCCTTGGGGTACGTTCACCGTGGCCTTTACCATTCCGCTGGCGTTTTTCATGGGGATTTACCTGCGCTATATTCGCCCGGGGAAAATTCTCGAAGCGTCCATCATGGGCGTTGCGGGTTTGATTTTTGCAATCATCATCGGTGGTCGCGTAGCAGAAAGTGCCACTTGGGCGCCGTGGTTTGACTTAAGCGGTAATGCCTTGACTTGGGCGTTGGTGATTTATGGCTTTGTCGCCGCCGTTTTGCCGGTTTGGTTGCTGCTCGCACCGCGTGACTATCTGTCCACTTTCTTGAAAATCGGTGCGATTGTCGGCTTGGCCTTGGGGATTGTGGTGCTGATGCCGGAAATGCAAATGCCTGCGGTAACGAAATTCGCGTTCAACGGCAAAGGTCCGGTTTGGGCGGGTAGCCTGTTCCCATTCCTCTTTATTACCATTGCCTGTGGTGCGGTATCGGGTTTCCATGCGTTGATTTCTTCGGGCACTACGCCGAAAATGTTGGCCAAAGAGACTGAAGCGCGCATGATCGGCTATGGTGGTATGCTGATGGAATCATTCGTGGCAATCATGGCTTTGATTTCTGCCTCGATCATTGACCCGGGTGTGTATTTTGCGATGAACAGCCCGATGGGTGCGCTCAATCCAAACGGCTTGCAGGATGTCGCGCTGGCGGCTTCGCAAACGGTGAGCCAATGGGGCTTTGTGATCACGCCTGAAGTACTCAATCAAATCGCTGCCGATGTGGGTGAGAAAAGCATCATCTCGCGTGCGGGTGGCGCTCCAACCCTCGCGGTGGGTATGGCACACATCATTCACCAAGCGCTGGGTGGCTTGGGTTCGATGTCGTTCTGGTACCACTTTGCGATTTTGTTTGAAGCCCTGTTCATTTTGACTGCGGTGGATGCGGGTACGCGTGCGGCACGGTTTATGTTGCAAGACTTGCTCGGTTTGATTAACCCAAGCTTGAAACAAACCCACTCTTTGCCTGCGAACTTGTTGGCAACCGGTATTGTGGTCTCCTCGTGGGGTTACTTCCTGTACATGGGCGTGAACGATCCGCTGGGCGGCATCAATATGCTCTGGCCATTGTTCGGTATTACCAATCAGATGTTGGCGGCGATTGCCCTGATGCTCTGTACCGTGGTTCTGTTCAAGATGAAGCGCCAACAGTACGCTTGGGTAACGATTCTGCCAACCACATGGCTGGTGGTGTGTACCATGTATGCGGGCTGGCTCAAGGTATTCAGCAGCGATCCGGCTGTGGGCTTTTTTGCCAAAGCCAATCAGCTCAAAGCCTTGCTTGCGGGCGGTGAATTCAAACCGAATGCGGTATTCAAATCCGCACAACAGGTCGAACAAGTGATTTTCAACAATCAATTGGACGGTTTCTTGATGGCCGGATTCATGGTCGTGGTACTGGCGATGGTGCTGTTTACCGTACAAGCATGCCGCAAAGCGCTTCAATCCGATCGTCCGACCGCGCAGGAAATTCCGTATGCGCCATTGCCTGCGAACGCCGATGAAATCATCAGAGGCGCAGCGCATTGATGCACTGAATCAGGCTTTAAAGTAAGTACTTAACTGCGGCGGGATGGACATAAACCATCCCGCCCAGACTATCCCACAAAGGACAGGACATGTTTGAAACCCTTGGCAAAGCCGGTAAATATTTGGGGCAAGCCGCGCGCCTGATGGTTGGCATTCCCGACTACGACACCTATGTTCAACACATGCGGCTCAACCACCCCGAGCAAACCCCTATGACCTACGAAGCGTTTTACAACGATCGGGTGGAAGCACGTTACGGAGGCAAGGGCAATGCACGCTGCTGTTAATTCACCGAAATCGCCCTTACCCGTCACCATCTTGACGGGTTTTTTGGGTTCGGGCAAAACCACGCTGATCAATCATTTGCTGCGCCAAGATCAAGACGAACGCATCGCCATCATCGAAAATGAGTTCGGCTCGGTCAATATTGACGGCGCCTTGATTCACCCGCAGGCCAATGTGGAAGTCATCGAATTGAGCAACGGTTGCGTCTGTTGCAGCATTCGCGGCGAATTAAGCGCGGCCTTACAAGATATTTTGGCGAAAATCGATGGCGGAGCGCTGCACATTGACCGGCTGATTTTAGAGACCACCGGCTTGGCCGATCCGGGGCCGATCATTCAAACTTTTTTTGTGGACGAGGTTCTGCGCGAACGCCTGATGCTGGATGCGGTGATTACTTTGGTTGACGCGCACCACATTACCCGACAATTGGACGAGCATCGAGTCGCCTCGGCACAAATTGGCTTTGCCGACCGAATTATTCTGAGCAAAACCGACTTGATCGACGCATCAGAAAAAACCCACGTGCTGTCACGAATCCACCGCATCAACAGCAAAGCAACCATGATCGAGGCCACACACGGCGTCGTGCCCAAAACATCGTGGCTGAATATCGGCGCCTTTGAGCTGGATGACGCATTACAACTGAATCAAGGCGTGTATCAAGCCGCAGCCAGCCGCCCACTTGCACCACAAGCCGTCGACTCAAACACAGCGTCTTTTAACTTCACCCCTTTTACCCCGATTCAAGCACAGCAGTCATGGAATGACGACATTCAGTCCTATGCGTTTACGGCGGGCGAATTGGATCTGAAAAAAATCGGCGCGTTTATGGAGCATCTGGTGGAAACCCACGGCAATGATATGCTGCGCTACAAAGGGGTTTTGGCGATTGAGGGTGAGCCGCGTACCTTGATCGTGCAAGGTGTACACAAAGTGGTCGGCTTTGATTATGGCGCAGAGTTTAGAGATGCGCGCCAATCACTGCTGGTCATCATTGGCCGTTATTTGCCCTACGACGCGTTGAAACAAGCGTTTATCCAAACGCAAGCCTAACACAATCCTAAACCCGTTGTGGCCGTATGCGGGGTGTGTGATTCGAGCCACACCCGCATCCAGACAATCTACTGAATAACCATATACTTAGCAGGTGCTTACCCCAGTATTTGCACAAATCGTGGTGAAAAATCCACATTTTCGTTGCACCAAAATGGAAACAGGCATACAGTTATATTGAGTCGTTAAAGGGTGTTTGTTCGACACTTTTCTGACTCGACTGCGTACACAGACACCCTTTGTCTTTCAACTGAATCAAAAGACCTCGACTCCATTGAGCCACAGAGTTTTATCGTTTCACTCAATGATGATTTTAATAATACTGATTCATACAGAGCCGAAAAAGGACAGTGATCATGATCTGGGTACATCTTCTTATTGTTTTATTCTTCATTTATTTGGGTACGAGGCTGGGCGGCATCGGCATCGGCTTTGCCGGTGGTCTGGGTGTCGTCGTATTGGCCTTGATGGGTTTAAAACCCGGTCCGATCCCGTTTGACGTGATTTCGATCATCATGTCGGTCATTATGGCGATTGCCGCCATGCAAGTGGCCGGTGGGATGGACTATCTGGTGAAACTGGCGGAAAAAATCCTACGCAGCCATCCGAAACACATTACCTACCTCGCACCTGCGGTGACTTACTGGATGACGCTGCTCGCCGGTACTGGTCACACCGCATTCTCTACTCTGCCGGTCATTGCCGAAGTCGCTAAAGAACAAGGCATCCGTCCGTCTCGTCCGCTGTCCATTGCGACCGTGGCATCGCAAATTGCGATCACCGCGTCACCCATTTCTGCCGCCGTGGTGTTCCTGGCCGGTGAATTGGAGAAAAAATTCGGCATCGGCTATCTGGAATTGCTGGCCATTTGGATTCCGACCACCTTCATCGCCTGTATGATTACCGCGTTTTTCTGTAACTTCATGGGCAAAGATTTGGATAAAGACGAGGTGTACCAAGACCGCTTGGCCAAAGGCTTGATCCACAAACGCGGCGAACTGCAACTGGAGATCAAACCGTATGCCAAACGCTCCGTGCTGATTTTCTTGGCCGCGATCATTGCCGTGATGGCCTACGCGACCTTGATCAGTAACAATATTGGTATTATCAAAAATCCGATTTTGAGCCGTGATAACGCCATCATCTCTTTCATGCTCAGTACCGCCGCATTGATCGTGATGCTCTGCAAAATCGACACCTCAAAAATCACCAACGCAGCGACCTTCAAATCCGGTATGTCCGCCGCGATTTGTGTCATGGGTGTGGCTTGGTTGGGTAACACCTTCGTTGGTGCGCACATTGAGGGCATCAAAGCCGCTTCATCCGGTTTGCTCAATAACTATCCGTGGATGCTCGCCGTGGTCTTGTTCATCGCTGCGACTTTGCTGTATTCGCAAGCGGCTACCGCCAAAGCGCTGTATCCGGCTGCGTTGGCCTTGGGCGTATCACCGATTGCGGCAGTGGCCTCGTTTGCCGCTGTGTCTGCGCTGTTCGTTTTGCCGACCTATCCAACGCTGCTCGCAGCGGTGGAAATGGACGATACCGGCTCAACCCGCATCGGTAAATTCGTGTTCAACCACCCGTTCCTATTACCGGGCGTAATCGCAATTTCGCTCTCGGTTGCACTCGGGTTTATCTGGGCAGGTGTTGTGCTGTAAACGGCACGCTCAATGAAAAACAGCGCAGACTTGATCTGCGCTGTTTCTTTTGGTGGTAAACCCATCATCCGCCATGCAATGCTCGCGCATGGTGCGCTATGTGTTCGCCGATAAAACTGGCGATGAAATAGTAGCTGTGATCATATCCCGGGTGCAGGCGCAAAGTCAGCGGGTGTCCGGCGGCCTCACACGCGGCTTGGAGCAATTCCGGTTTGAGTTGTTTGGCCAAAAATTCATCGGCTTGACCTTGATCGACCAACAGCGGTAAACGCTCGGACGCATGAGCGATCAGCGCCACCGTGTCATGCGCTTCCCACGCCAGGCGATCTTCGCCCAAATAGGCGGTAAACGCTTTTTCACCCCAAGGCACTTGGCTCGGTGCCACAATCGGCGAGAACGCCGACACGCTGCGGTACGTTTTCGGATGACGCAAAGCCAAGGTCAATGCGCCATGCCCGCCCATGCTGTGACCGAAAATACCACGCGCGTCTGTGACGGGGAAGTGCTGTTCAATCAGGCTCGGCAGTTCTGTGACCACATAGTCTTCCATACGAAAATGCGCTGACCACGGCGCTTGTGTCGCATTGAGGTAAAAGCCCGCACCTTGTCCCAAATCGTAGGCATCGTCATTGGCCACGCCCTCACCGCGCGGGCTGGTATCTGGCGCTACGATGATGATCTGGTGCTGGGCGGCGTATTGTTGCGCACCCGCTTTGGTGATGAAATTTTGTTCGGTACAGGTCAAGCCCGAAAGCCAGTACAGCACCGGGCATTTTTCACCGGCCAATGCCGCCGGCGGCAGGTACACGCCCACATTCATGTCGCAATCAAGCACCTCGCTGCGGTGTTTCCAGACTTGTTGACTACCGCCGAAACCGGCGTGCTGTTCAATTCGTTCCATGACGATATTTCCTCATAAGGTAAAAAAACAATCGGATGGCACCCATCCGATTGTAAGTTATTGGATATTAGCTCTCTCGGTATGTGCCTTTGGCCTTGGCCGTGTGTGTCGCAATCAAATCCATCAACGCAGGACTGAGGCAATCATACGTGGGCAAACCTTTGTCGGTCAATGCTTGGCGAATCGCCGCCATCTGTGCCGACGGCGTGCCGGTCTCGATGATGGAGGAAACAAATGCGGCAAATCCCGGACCATCCCAGCCGGTTTGTGGCGACAGTTCGGTGTGGATGAAATCCAAACCATAAAACGGGTGATTGTGGTTTTCAATACGGCCGAACAGATGCGTACCACAGCCGGTGCAGGCATGACGCTGAATCGGTGCGGACTCGTCAACGACTTTCAGTTTTTCAGGATGCGCCGTGACCTGAACTTTGTCACGCGGCACCACGCCGACCACGGAGAACAAAGCACCGGCGGGTTTCCAACATTTGCTGCAACCGCAAGCGTGGTTAAACGCGACTTGCGCGCCCACCTGAACCTGCACTGGGTCGCTCGCGCACAGGCACTGCAAAGTACCACCGTTAAAACCTTCCGCACCTTTGGCGATACCATGATCCACCGATGGGTGAAGTGAAAAGCTGCTCATCATCGTCTCCTTTATGCCCTGATACACCTGATAGACACGATACGCCGCCAAGGTATTTGGGCAGATGTATACGCGGATCAGCCGCGTGCCGCCGCCACAGTGTTCAAAATCACATTCAGTAATGAATCACCGTACGAATCGATTTGCCTTCGTGCATCAAGTCAAATGCTTCGTTGATGCGCTCCAACGGCATGGTATGGGTCACAAACGGTGCCAAATCGATTTTGCCCTGCATGGCGTCCTCAACCATACCCGGCAATTGCGTGCGACCTTTGACCCCGCCAAATGCCGAGCCGCGCCACACGCGACCGGTGACCAATTGGAACGGGCGAGTAGAGATTTCCTGCCCCGCTCCGGCCACACCGATGATGACGCTCTCGCCCCAGCCTTTGTGGCAGCATTCCAAAGCGGAACGCATCACGTTGACATTGCCAATACATTCAAATGAAAAGTCCACGCCGCCATCGGTCATGTCCACCAATACGTCTTGAATCGGTTTGTCGTAGTCTTTCGGATTCACACAGTCGGTCGCGCCCATGCTGCGCGCCAATTCAAATTTACTCGGATTGGTGTCCACGCCGATGATACGACCAGCTTTGGCCTGACGCGCACCTTGAACCACCGCCAACCCAATACCGCCCAGACCAAAGACCGCAACGGTGTCGCCCTCCTTGACCTTTGCCGTATTGTGTACCGCGCCGATACCGGTGGTGACGCCGCAACCGAGCAAACACACCTGCTCGTGATTCGCCTCTGGGTTGATTTTTGCCAATGAAATTTCATTCACCACGGTGTATTCGCTGAAGGTGGAGCAACCCATGTAGTGATAAATCGGTTGGCCATTGTAGGAAAAACGCGTCGTGCCATCGGGCATCAAGCCTTTGCCTTGCGTCGCACGCACTTTTTGGCACAAATTGGTTTTGCCTGATAAGCAGAATTTACACTCGCGGCATTCCGCGGTGTACAGCGGAATCACATGATCACCCGGCTTGAGCGTGGTCACGCCTTCACCCACTTCAACCACCACACCCGCGCCCTCATGAC
>CAZCYS010000019.1:0-16721 GCA_964502825.1 uncultured Hydromonas sp.
GCACCACGCCCAATGCCACCACAGCCACTGCCACGATGGAGCCGATGATGCGCCGTCCGTCACGTGCCAAGTTCTGCGATAAATGCGCACCGGTATTGGACAAATAATGGCCAACCTGCGGCACAACTTTTTGCCCCATCAGGCGCTTGACCTGAGTTGCCATGGTATACGCCACAGCCCATTTCAAAACGGTTTTCCACATAGTCAATGACCTCGGCTCGTTCACAAAAGACTACGCCTGTCGATCGCATTGTGCATCAACAGGCGCACTCAAGCGGGTTAGTAATCGGACTTCTTCGCCAAAACGAAGCCAAACAATGCAGCCAAACCAGCCACGGCCAACATCGATGTCACCGGTTTTTCCTCAACCATTTTGCTGCATGCTGCGTGCCCTTGTTTCCAAGCGCTACCCGCCGTTTCCTGCGACGCATTTTTGAGTTGACGATAGTGTTTTTTCAACGCCTTTTTCAAATCTTTTGCATCGTGGTCAGCCAGATCATCTGTCTTATCGCTGATCAGGTTTTGCAATTGCGCAATCATGGCTTTGACTTCATCCGCCGAAATATTGACCGCTTTTTTTGCTTGATCCGCAGCATCATTGGCAAAATCCTTGGCATCATCGACCAAATCAGTGGTTTTGTCTTTTGCCGCCTCAACACCGTCGATCACTTTATCTTTCAGCTCTTCTTTTTTCGATTGATTAAACATGTCGTATCCTCTTTAATGGGTTATTGAATAATGATGGTTTGGTGTAGGCAGTCCATTGCCTACAGCTTGGTTTTTTCGCTTTATAACTTCCGACCGCGCACCAGCGAGATCAAAGCCAAAACCAAGAAAATCACAAACAAGATTTTCGCAATCCCGGCTGCGCCTGCAGCAATGCCACCAAAACCGAAAATACCTGCGATGATCGCGATGATAAAAAATACCACTGTATAATGCAGCATGCTATTCTCCTTAAAATTAAATTGATTCCGTTGATTCGTTGAACGTTTCAATCCCTACCACCGCATATGAGATCAAGTTGTCCTTAGCTTGTTGCTTACTACGGTTCCCATATTAAACACCCGCAAAATTTTTAACTATGCGACGCAGACTGAAAACCGTGTAGGAATAGACCGACAACATGAATCTAGCCATCGTTCAAAAATATCAACATTTGAAAAAGCAAGTAGGCAATCGTGTCCTGTTCACACTGCTGCTGACCACGCTGATGATTATCGCCACCATGTTCATAACCGACTCATGGCTCAACGACATCACCGACTCAAACAAACAAGCGAAGGCCGACTATCTCAAGATGAGCCGCGTCAGCCAAATCAGAACCCAAATCGAGCGCGCAGAGTCGGCACAGCGCGGCTATTTACTCAGCCAGGACGAGCGCTACTTACCGATCTACACGGACAGCAAAGGCAATGTATTGACCCAATTGCAACAGCTCTCCACGCTGCTCAACACCAGCAACACCGACCCACAGGAGCAAGCACTGTTTCATCAAATCAACAGCGACATCGGCGCCAAAATCAGCGAGATGGACATCACCATCACACTGATCGAAAACGCTCGAACCGCACAAGCACTCGATTTGGTGCGCATGAATCAAGGCCAGCTATTGCAAAACAACATACGCACCAATGTGCAAAGCCTATACAGCTTGATTGAACAACGGCTCAACGAGCTGATCGCGAAACGCAGTGAAAAAATCAAATGGGCGCGCTGGTCGATTTTATTAACGATACTGATCTTATCCGCCGTGATCCTGATCACGCTGAACGATTTAATTAAAGCCGCGCGAGAAAAAGACAATGCCAAACAGGCCTTAGCGCAAGAGAACGAAAACTACCAAACTCAATTAGCGCACAACCTACGCCAAATGCAAAATCTGGTACTGGATGTGCAAACCGAAATCGAGGACAGTCGGGCGCAATTGGCTCGCGATTTGCACGATGAGCTGGGCTCTATTCTGACCGCCATCCGTATGGATTTGGGTTGGAGTATCAAAAAAACGCAGACCGACCAGCCCGAAGTCGCCCAAAAATTACAACGCACACAAGCCTATCTGGATCGCGCGATTTTATTCAAGCGTCAAGTGGTCGAAGATTTACACCCCTCGATGCTCGACAATTTCGGGCTGTGGATGTCGTTAGAAAACATGGCGCAAGAGAGCGCACAGCGCAATCAGTGGCAATTAAGCCTCAACCTACCCGAGCAGCCACCGGAGCTGGCCAAAGGCTTGCAGCTTGTGGTTTATCGTGTCGTACAAGAAACACTGAACAACGCAAGTAAATATGCGCAGGCGCATCATTTCACGCTCGACATCACCGTGGACGAGCGTCACCTGAAAATCGATATGCTCGATGACGGCATTGGCACGGATTTAACCCAAACCAAACCGCAATCCCACGGCATCACCGGCATGAAAAATCGAATCTTTGCCGCCGGCGGACAAATTCACCTCACCAGTCAACCCAATCAAGGCATGCACACCCAAATTTTGCTGCCCTTGAATACTGAATCAAGCAAACCAGTGGATAAAGCCTGAATCACATGGCGCAAGCGCTCAAAAAAAATCAACCCTCCAAAATGGAGGGTTGATTTTTAAACAACGCCACTAAACAGCAGCGGTGTGATCGGTTGGCCAAATTAGCCCAACAAGCTCGCAGGGATATTGCCACCGTTGGCTGCCAACTGTTGCAAAACAGTTTTGTGCAACCACATGTTCATGCTCGCAGAATCATCCATCAAATTGGCAGGGCAGCCCAATTCAGTGGCCAATTCTTTGCGGTGCGCCAAGCTGCTGTCCATACCCAATAATTTCATCAGGTCAACAATTGACGTTTGCCAGTTCAGTTTTTCCGAATTGTTTGCAGCCAAGGCATTCAATTTACCGACAACATCTACTTCACTGATCGCAACAGACACAGGTGCTGCATCCACAACCGGCGCAGCCACTTCTGCGGCGGCAACTTCTTGAACTGCTGGTGCTTCTTCTTTTTTACCAAAACCCAGTTTGGACATAATGGTACCGAAAATGCTCATGTTATTCTCCTTATAAAAAGTAACAGGAAGGTCATTGTACCGCAATGGTTTTCGCTTTGTCTGTGTTTGACATGAATTTTTTGTGACGCAAGATATAACCGCTTATACCATCAAGGAGCCATAACAAAATGCGCAGATTTCTCTGCGCATTTTGTTCGATTCATTGGCTAAATAACTGAAAACGCTCGCTTTATGAGTTTTGCGTTTCCACCAATTGCAACGGCTCTTCCTCCACCACCACGCGTGGTTTACGCTCACGTGGCGGGTGCTGACGCACCGGCGCAACCGGTTCGGCCACATACTGTACCGCCGACGCATCGGTTTGTACCATTTGCAAGCCCGCTTGACTGAGCAAGGCGTCCAAATCCACCGATTCCACTGGTGTTTCGACCGGCGTTAATTCTGAAACCGCTGCTGACTCTTGCGTCGCAGCCTGAATCGTTTCGGTTACTGCCGGAGCGACTTCTTCAACCACAGACACCGCAGCCACTTCTGTCTCCACCGATTCGATCACTTGGGTCTCGGATGTTTCGACAACCTCAACCGTTTCTGCGCTCGCATGGCTCACCACAGGCATTTCCGTCACATTGCTGGTCGCTGATTCGGCCATTACTTCCACGGCTTGTGCAACGATTTGCGTCGGTGTCTGACTTGGCACTGCCACCTCAGATACCACTGGCACAATTGGTGCTGCTGGTGCAACCGGTGCGGCCACTTGAATCACCAGCGGCGTCTGATCGTAGTCTGCGTGGGTTTGCGTTGCACCCGCATCCTCACGCATTAGCTCAGAAATCGTACCCGCTGCTGCAGACATGACCGGTAATGCCGCTGCACTGCCATTGTGCGCCTCTTGTCCGTTGGTTTGCGCCTCATTGCCCTTCGGTTCGCGACGATCACGGCGGTCACGGCGATCACGTCCGGTGCGCAAACGGCGCTCACGTGGTTCACGTTGACCATTCGTTTGATCGGCTTGCGCTGCATGGGTAACATCACTTGCTTCGCTTTGAACGCTGACGTCGGCGTGCTCCACAGCAGTCCGTGTTTCACTGGCTACCAGCGCTGTTGATGCGATGGCTTGTGCGGTTGGCGTAGCGACCACGGCGGTTTGCTGCGCCACTTCAGTCACTTCGCTCACCGATACGACAGAACCGACTGCAACTTGTTCACCCGCCTCGGTGTTGCGGTTGCGATTGCGGTCGCGACGGCGGCGATTGTTGCGTGATTCATTACGTGATTCATTGCCGGCTTTATCGCCATCTTCTACACGATCGCTACGATCGGTACGGTCAACACGGGTGTCTTCGGCTTTTTTCGCCACCGCATCATCCGCTGCTTTGTTCACGCGCTCGGTGCGTTCATTGCGCGGTGTTCTACGGTCATTGCGCTCGTTGCGTGGCGTACGTTCGCCGCGCGTTTCGTTCTTGGCGGTTTTGTCACCGTCGGTTTTCACCGTTTTATCGGTTTTGTCGTCGTTTTTAGCGCCGCGTGACTCATCGCGACTGTCGCGGTTATTGCGATTGTTGCGGTTGCGATCACCCGAACGGCGATTGTCATTCTGGTTGCGATTGCCCGACGCGTTGCCACGGGTATTGCGGCGACGGTTTTGGGTCGGTTCTGGCTCTGGCGCGACTTCCGGCGCAATGCCGAACAGGCGTTTAATTCGTCCCCACAGACTTAGAGTCGGCACCACTTCCACTGCTTTCACGCGGGTTTCTTCTACCGGCGCCGGTGCGGGTGCGCTCGGCGTGATGCCTTTGACCACGGCTTCTTGGCGCTCGGCGGTTTGCTGCTCGCGTTTGGCGTAGGTTTCGTCTTCTTCCGGTTTTTCTACCTGCGCGTAGCTGGCTTGTACCAATTCGAGACGCTCGTCATCGTGACGCATGCGGTCGAGTTTGTAATGCGGCGTTTCGAGGTATTTATTCGGAATCAGGATGATGTTGGTTTTCGTGCGGTGTTCGAGCAAATGAATTTCCGCACGTTTTTCGTTCAATAGGAAGGTCGCAACGTCAATCGGTACTTGGACGTTGATCGCGGCGGTGTGGTCTTTCATCGCTTCTTCTTGCACAATGCGCAGCACGTGTAAGGCGGAGGATTCGATGTCGCGAATCACGCCGGTGCCGTTACAGCGCGGGCAGGTGATGTGCGAGCCTTCGGACAGCGATGGACGCAGGCGTTGACGCGACAATTCCATCAGGCCGAAGCGCGAAATTTTGCCCATTTGCACGCGCGCACGATCGTAGCGCAGCGCTTCTTTCAGGCGGGTTTCGACTTCTTTTTGATTTTTGGATGACTCCATGTCGATGAAGTCAATCACGACCAAGCCACCCAAGTCGCGCAGACGCAATTGGCGCGCGACCTCTTCGGCGGCTTCCAGATTGGTTTTGAACGCGGTGTCTTCGATGTCGGAGCCGCGCGTCGCACGCGCGCTGTTGACGTCCACGGAAACCAAGGCTTCGGTGTGGTCAATCACGATGGCGCCGCCGGATGGCAGCGGTACGGTACGCGCATAGGCGGTTTCGATTTGGTGCTCGATTTGGAAGCGCGAATACAGCGGAATGTCGTCGGTGTAGCGTTTCACGCGGTGCGCGTTGTGCGGCATGACCACGCTCATGAACGATTGCGCTTGTTCAAAAATATCTTGCGTATCAATCAGGATTTCGCCGATATCCGGTTGGAAATAGTCACGAATCGCGCGAATCACCAATGAGGATTCGAGGTAAATCAGGAATGGCGCCGGATTGGTGCGCGCGCCCTGTGCGTTGGTATCGGGCTGTGCTGCGCCGTCAATGGCCTGCCACAATTGCAACAAGTAATTCATGTCCCATTGCAATTCCTCAGCCGAGCGACCAATGCCCGCCGTGCGCGCGATAATGCTCATGCCTTGTGGAATATCCAATTGGCTCATGGCCTCGCGCAACTCTTGGCGATCTTCGCCCTCGATGCGGCGCGATACGCCACCACCACGCGGGTTGTTTGGCATCAATACCAAATAACGACCGGCCAGCGAGATAAAGGTGGTCAAAGCCGCGCCTTTGTTACCACGCTCCTCTTTTTCCACCTGAACGATCAGCTCTTGACCTTCAAAAATCACGTCCTGAATGCGCGCCGAGCGTGCTTCAACACCCTCTTTGAACAAGCTGCGTTCGATTTCTTTAAACGGTAAAAAGCCGTGACGCTCCTCACCATAATTGACAAAACACGCCTCCAAAGACGGTTCGACGCGCGTCACCACGCCTTTGTAAATATTGCCTTTGCGCTGTTCGCGCCCTGAGGACTCAATATCAATATCAATGAGCTTTTGCCCATCTACAATCGCCACGCGCAACTCTTCTGCGTGCGTGGCATTAAATAACATACGTTTCATTGTTTCAAACTCCGTGCGGCATGCGCAAAAAATGCACAAGCACCGTCATCCGCCCACCCGACGGGGCGTTCGTCATGCCTTGAACGCGACACAGCGCGTACACACGGAGAGAGAAAGACATCATTCAATTGCTTGAAGATGATGAACGCTCAAGCGATTTGCCCAAGCAAATGACGCAATCGCTGTACAAAACCCAGTCATGGCCAACGCTCATGCGCCGTATCAAACCGGTTATTTGTAAGCACTTGCTTACCGAATAAATACCGTTAATACAATCATCCAACCAAATATCCGATCTTTTGAGCCGAACGAATGGCTGGTTTCACCTTATGTTCAAGTCGAGCACTGCTGATGGCCGATTCGCTTCGGGCAGAACATTTTGTTGTTATTCAAAAGCCCCTAAGCATTCAATTCAGCTTCCATCAAGCATTCATTATCAGGCCTGATTACCATATGCAACCGCAGTGCCGCCGGCTTGAATTATCAAATCTTTCTTCCGTTGAAACACACTTATCTGTGTTTGCGTCCACAGCCGCCCCCGCATACCCGATAAGTACGTGGCAGACCACTGCTTTAGACATCCGTTTTTTACGTCAATGCGTGCAAAATCATGCAAAACAAACTGTTTCGTTGACCCGAACCGCATCAAACATCAAGGAAAAATCGGTTAAACCCGTTACAATAGCGTTCAGCGCGACTGAAAAAACTGCGTAAGAACCACAGCATCAGTCCTATGTGCCGTCGCACCATTCAGCGCCCACTGGCGTTACGCTTTTGGATAAAAGCTCTGTCGGCGCGATTAGCGCAGGCAAATTATAGCAAAATGAACCACTTACGCAAGGAATTTAAACGACTTATTTCGTCTTTTTAACCCCATTATGAGCAAACCCACCGATTTACCACGCCACGCGCCGCCTCGCGCCACTCAAAATCCCTCCGTCAGCGTGCGTCTGCACACCGTAGCCGAACACGAAGCCGGACAGCGGATTGACAACTTTCTGCTGCGCGTGTGCAAAGGCGTGCCCAAATCCTGGGTCTATCGCGTGGTGCGCAAAGGCGAAGTGCGCGTGAACAAAGGACGAATTGATGTGGATTACAAACTGCAAACCGGCGATGTGGTGCGCATTCCGCCCGTGCGCGTGAGCGAGTCCACCCCTGCCGTCGTACCCGCGCACCGCGCAAACAAACTGCCCATCATTTTTGAGGATGACGCGCTGCTGATCGTGGATAAACCCGCCGGACTGGCGGTACATGGCGGCTCGGGCGTGTCGTTTGGCGTGATTGAGCAACTGCGCGCAGCCTATCCGCAGCTCAAATTCCTCGAGCTCGTGCATCGTTTGGATAAGGAAACCTCCGGCTTGCTGGTGTTGGCAAAAAAACGCAGCGCGCTGGTGCATCTGCACGAGCAAATCCGAAATGGTCGGATGGATAAGCGTTATTACGCGATTTTAAAAGGCCAATTAACCGACAAAGTCACGCACGTCAAAGCGCCGCTGCACAAATACGTCGCTGCCAACGGTGAACGCCGCGTGGTCGTCGCGCACGAAGGCGAAGGCCAAAGCGCACACACGCAGTTTAATGTTGAGCAAATTGCAGGCGGTTACACCGCCGTGCGCGTGAAAATTTTCACCGGCCGCACACACCAAATCCGCGTACACAGTGCGTCGATCGAGCATCCGATTGTCGGCGATGACAAATACGGTGATTTTGAATTGAACAAACAGTTGGGTAAAAACACCGGTACGCGGATGTTCCTGCACGCCCACAGTCTGAAATTCGTCCATCCGCAAACGGGCGAAATACTGACTTTGAGCGCGCCGATTCCGCAGGCATTCACAGAATTTATCCGAGATCATGGCTAAAAACATCTTAGAGGATTTTCAACGCGCAATGACGCTGAAAAACGCGGCCATTCAGGCGTGTCATGAGCAGCGTTATGCCGACAGCGCCCGTCTCGGCAGCGAATCGCTGGTGCAGGAGTCCGCGTGGGTATGCGCACAAGCGGCAATTCATCAGCGCGTGTTATCGTTTTCACTGTTTGGCGACAATCCGATTTATTGTGAAACCGCGATACTGAACGCGCAAGCCATGCCCGAGGTATACCCCGGTTGGCAAATGTGGGTGTATCACGATGCCAGCGTGCCCGAGCATGTGTTGGAGCGCTTACGCCGCTATCGGGTTCGTGTGCTGGATGTGCATCAACTCGGGATTGCTCACTGGCCGGGTACGTTTTGGCGCTTTCACGCGGTAAGCGAGCCGCACGTCGAAAAGGTGCAATTTCGCGATGCCGACTCGCTCATCAGCTCACGCGAAGCACAATGGGTACAGCTTTGGCTGGAGTCACCGCAACCCTTTCATGTGTTTCGCGACTGGTATTCGCATTTGGATTTGATGCTGGCGGGTATGTGGGGCGCGCATGCGCCGTTTTTGGCGGGAATGTCCGAATGGATTGAAGCGCACCTCAAAACCCGAGTAGAGCTGCATCCGACGCACGCGGACCAGGTTTTTTTGGCAGAAGTAATTTGGCCGAAAATCGCACCCTACTGCCTCGTTCACGATACGGTGCATGATTTACCGTTTGCCACGCCGATTGATTCGCCGCGCCCCGCCATGAGCGGCGGCAGTGCATTGGGCGGATTCAATGCCAAACAAATTACGGTGACGCTGTCAGCGCCAGCGACGGAATATCACGTTCGTATTTATGACGCGCGTGGTGACGTGGTGATGAGCTATCTGCGCCGCACCCATAATGGCAAGGATGTGTTTGAACTACCGATGCAGTACCACGAGCGTATCCGTGCCGGCGAATGGCGCATCGAGTATCTGCCGATCACTCCGTGATTTTACGGGCGGTAGCGCAGCAGCGTCACCCAGTCCTGCCGATTCATGTCACATTGATGTAAGGCATTCAAAGCGCACAACGGCGCATCGTTCTCACCCAACGTATCGGCCAACCACGAGCCGGCACGCGCCGGTAAACTGTGCGTCGCGGATAGTGCGCCGTGCGCATTGAGTTTGATTTCGCGCATGGTGACGGCTTGCACCACATTGCCGCCAACGGCATAGGCGCGGTTTTTGCGCACACCGACCAGCACATCGCAATGCATTTTGAGCGATTGCGCATCCGTGGCGTGCTCGGCCAGCCATTGTTCAAACCCCGCCGGGCCGAATACGCGGCGCCCTTCGCGCACATAGCAGAGCAAGTCACCAACCTGCAACGGTGTGTTTAAGGGATTGCGCAGATGAAATGCGCCATTGGGTTGCGCGGCATAGGCTGCTTTGATGTAGCGAATATGCCCGTCGGCCAAGTGAAATTCGGATTCGCTGAATCCTGCCGTGCGCATCAGGTAGCTGACGAACGCGCCCGACCACGGCGTATCGACAATCTGCGCGCGGGTGATGGCTTCGTTGAGTGTAACCTCGGGGTAATCGGGCGGCTGTTGCCCGCGAAACAAATCCGTCAGCCCGACGCTGTTTTGCCAGTAGTGCAGCACACGCCGCCACGCAGGTGTGCCGTCGCTCAGCGCATCGCGCTCGGCTTCCATCGGGCCGAATTTGAGCAATTGCCCTTGCGCATTGATGAACGGTTCGCGCCAGAGTTGATGCTCTTGGCAGGCCAATTGCGCGGCGTATTCAGCCTTGGTTTGCGGTGTTTGTGTACTGCAAAAGGACGCTTGCGCCTGCGCCCAACTCGCGCAAGCCCAAACGCTTAGTCCGATCAGCCAGCGAGCCGCGCGCATTGTGCCCTCATTCCATCTCAAAAATCGCCAAACTACCGCGCAGGTTGGGCAAAAAGCGCACTTCTTGCTGATCGTGCAGCACCATGCGGCGCGTCACGCGACAATCGAGGTCATGCGCAAGCTTTTCAAAGTCTTTGAGCGTGAGTACGCGCACGTTCGGCGTGTTGTACCACTCATACGGCAGGGTTTTCGAGACCGGCATCTGCCCGCGAAAGACCGACAGGCGGTGTTCCCAGTAGCCAAAATTCGGCACGGAAACGATGGCTTTTTTACCCACGCGCACGATTTCGCGCATGATGTTTTCGGTTTCGTGCACGGCTTGCAAGGTCAGCGACAAAATCACCACGTCGAAACTGTCGTCGCCAAACCACGACAAGCCCGCCTCCAAATCCTGCTGCAACACGTGCAGTCCTTTGGCCACGCAGGTCGCGATATTGGTGTCGTTTTTCTCAATGCCGTAGCCGGTCACGCCGCGCTCGCGTATCAATTTACTCAGCAGCGTGCCGTCGCCGCAGCCCAAATCGAGTACATGCACGCCTGCGGGAACCCAGCGGCTGATGACTTCAAAATCCGGGCGTTGCGCGCCCGCGAGCACCGTCGCCGGATTGAACGGCTCCACCGCCGGTATCGTGGTTTGCGTCACTGTTTGCTGCATGGTCTGTCCCATCTTAAGCGCCCTCCCCATTGACGTGCGCAAGGGTATGCACATTCTTAAAATACGCGCGCACCACGTTGTGATAGCGCTCGTCGGTCATCAAAAATGCATCATGTCCGTGCGGCGCATCGATTTCGGCATACGTCACCTGCCGACGGTTTTTCACCAGCGCCTGCACCAGATCGTGGCTGTGCTCGGGCGAAAAGCGCCAGTCGGTAGTAAACGAAACCACGAGAAAATCCGCCTGCGCCGTGCGCAAGACCGAGCTCAAGTCACCCTCGGCATTTTTCGCACCGTTGGTTTTCGCCAAATCGAAGTAATCCAAAGCCTTGGTAATCAATAAATACGTATTGGCATCGAAATAATTGGCAAATTTATCGCCCTGATAATGCAAATACGATTCGATTTCAAAATCCACGCCGTAGTCAAAGCGATACGAATCACGCACCTGATCAGCGGCGTGCTCCAGCGGGCGCAATTCACGGCCGAATTTCTCCGCCATATCGTCGTCGGACAAATAGGTGATGTGGCCGATCATGCGCGCGACGCGCAAGCCGTTACGCGGGACGACGCCGTGTTCGTAAAAATGCCCGCCGTGAAAATCCGGGTCGGTCAAAATCGCCTGCCGCGCCACATCGTTAAACGCAATATTCTGCGCCGACAAGCGTGTGCTTGACGCGATCACCACGCAGTGGCGCAAACACTCGGGATAGCGCACGCTCCACGCCATCGCCTGCATGCCGCCGAGCGAGCCGCCCATCACCGCCGCCCACTGTGCAATGCCCAGCCCGTGCATCAGCCGTTTTTGCGCATCAACCCAGTCCTCGACCGTCACCACGGGAAAATCCGCGCCATACGGTTTACCGGTATCGGGATTGGTGTGCATCGGGCCGGTGGAGCCAAAGCACGAACCGAGGTTATTCACCCCGACCACGAAAAACCGATTGGTATCCACCGGCTTGCCCGGCCCCACCATATTGTCCCACCACCCCGCGTCGCCATTGTCATACACACCCGCGACGTGGTGCGAGGCATTGAGCGCGTGGCAAATCAGCACCGCGTTATCGCGTGCCGCGTTCAGCGTGCCGTAGGTTTCGTACATCAACGTGTAATCGCGCAGAGACGCGCCGCTTTGCAAGCGCAATGGCTCGCCAAAGTGCATGGTTTGCGGTGTTGGCTTCAAAACACCGTCGTTCGTATTGATCTGGCTGGTGTGTGCATCACTCATCGTTTTGCTCATAAAAAACCCCAAGTCGGTTTGGTCAATTCAGTGAAAACTGCCAAACGCCACTTGGGTTGTGTTTCGTTTAGCCGTTTTGGTTGGAAGATTTTACTCCCCCAACCGCGCCCGCAAGCAGAATCCAAATCGGCGCGTGGTGAACTACTGAACTGTTCTCAGTGGGTGACAATGTACCACAAGGCGGGTTGGCTTGCAAACCGTTGATTTCAAACACCGGACTATTTTGGCTTTGGGCGCTGCGCTTAACGTGTGCTGACGCAACACCTTAGCCTTCACCGAAAGCCAAACCCTTTTTATTCAAAAATGGGCTTGCGCTTTTCAAAAAACGCTGTCATCGCTTCGCGCGCGTGCGCACCGCCCATCAGCCGTGAAAAGGCAACGATTTCCTCGTCCATCACCTGACGCAGCAAGTCGGCATTGTGAGCTTTGAGCAAGCGCTTGGTTTCGCGCAGGGCTTGCGGGCTTTTCTCAGCGAGTTGTTTCGCACGGTGGAAGGCGTAGGAGTCAACTTCTTTGGCTGGCATGATGTGTGTCGCCACGCCGATTTGCACGGCTTCTTCGGCGGTGAAAAATTCGCCGAACATGAGTTTTTCGGCGGCTTTGAGGTAACCGGCGTTTTGCACCAAGGTCAAGCTGGAGCTGCCTTCGGGACACAGCGCGAGGTTGATAAACGGCAGTTGCAGGCGCGCGCTGTCACCGACCACGACGAAATCGGCGTGAAGCAACATGGTCACGCCGATACCGACCGCGACGCCATTGACGGCCATGATCAGCGGTTTAGGGAAATCACGCAAGGCGTATAAAAAATCCACCACAGGGCTGTTGGCCAAATCCGGCGGGCTGTTGAGAAAATCGTGCAGATCGTTGCCCGCGCAGAACATCTCCGGTTGACCGTGAATCACCACGACGCGCACTGCGTCATCTGCCGCGTGGGCGTTGAGCGCATCGGCCATATGGCGATACATTTCCAGCGTCAGGGCGTTTTTGGTTTCAGGGCGGTTGATTTGTAGCGCGGCAACGTGTCCGTCAATGTGGCTGATGATGCTCATGCTGATCCTTTCATGTGCGTGGCGTGGATTTGAATGCGTCACGGCGTTTAGTTTAATTCATTCAAGAGTTTTTGCCAAAGCGTGTCTTGAAAACGCGCTTTGAAAAAGCCGAAATGCCGAATCTCGCGCACGCCAATCTCGGCAGGCGCGATGCGCTGCATCTTTTTCGGCGCATGGGTGTACAGGCTGTGAATATGCTCGGTGTTGCGCGCGGACATGTAGTCGTCATCGGTGAAGGAGAACGAGGTTATCGGCGTGCGCACGGCGGCATACTGGGCGCGTATGGCCTCACCCGCACTGGCAATGTAGTCGGGATGCAGACACCAGCGCCGCCATTGCATGATCACGCCTTTGGGCAAATCGCCGACCATGTTCAACCGTTTGCCGGGAAAATAGCCGAACAATGGCGTGAGCAACGGCACAAACACATACCAAAACAACGGGACGCGTCGCCGCAATTCGGGCGAATTTTCCTTCCAATAGCCGCTGCCCGTACCGACAGTGATGGCTTTGCGCAAGGCGGCGTGGTCAACCATGCTGATGAGTTGACCGCCCAAACTGTGCCCGACCCAATACAGCGGTAACTCGGGATAACGTTGCTTGAACGTATCCACGATCAATGCGGCCTCAGCGCCCCAATCGTAAATAGTCACATCAATCTGCTTGAGCGGTACCTGACTGGCCTTGAGCGACTCACCCATGCCCGAGTAGTCGAACGTCACCGCAACAAAGCCTTGTTGCGCCAGCCACGCGGCAAATGAACCATAGTAGCGCTGCGGCACACCCATCGCCGGCGCGATCAACACCACGCCGCGTGGCGTAGCCTGAGGCGCGTAGGTGGTCAACGCCAGCGCATGGTTTTTTACCGACCGTAGGATTTCAATGGCTTCACTCATGGCGCATTCCCACTCACACCCATGCCGAAGCAAGATAGAGGCCGACCACCGCCAATACGCCGACAAGCCACACCAACGAACGCGCCGTCGCCCAGTCTTTGGCATAGCACCATAGATAAGCAATGCGCGCGAGGATGAATACGCCTGCGAGCAGATTCAAACTACTCGCCGGTACGCCGCGCACAGTGGCTAATAAGACCGCCGGTGCGAACATCATCAACGCTTCCCAACTGTTTTCCTGCGCCCACGCCATGCGTTTGGCCATCGAGCGCTCCGGCAGTTGCGCTAAAAACTCGCGCGGCGCGTGGTTGTTATAGCGTCCGCCCTTGAGTTTGGCCACGCTAGTCGCCACCAAGGGCAACAGCGTCGCGACCAACAACATCCAATGTGCAAATAACATGACAATCCTTTCGGCATGAACACCGACATCTCGCGAGCATTCACGATAAAAAACCCCTCTATGTGACAAGAGGGGCATCAAGATGATGCGACAGCGTTATTTACGCCAAGCCGCATCAATGAGGAGGCTGTCTAAACCAGCACAAAGTAAGGTTTTACTTTGTGCTTCATTACAACTACAGACGTTCCAAAATACCGGCCGCGCCCATGCCCGTACCGATACACATGGTCACCATACCGTATTTACCGCCGGATTGTTTCAAGCCATTCAACACGGTGGCCG
This sequence comes from uncultured Hydromonas sp., assembly GCA_964502825.1. Taxonomy (GTDB): domain Bacteria; phylum Pseudomonadota; class Gammaproteobacteria; order Burkholderiales; family Burkholderiaceae; genus CTSOIL-112. The sequence goes on from CAZCYS010000019.1 coordinate 14,666, forward strand.
AGCGAATCGCACCAGTCGCACCCAATGGGTGACCCAGAGCAATCGCACCGCCCCACGGATTGACTTTCGCCGGATCCAAGTTCAGATCACGCATCACGGCCAATGCTTGCGCTGCGAATGCTTCGTTCAACTCGATCCAGTCCATGTCGTTCAGCGTCAAACCAGCGACTTTCAATGCCGCAGGAATGGCTTCTTTCGGACCGATACCCATGATTTTCGGATCAACACCGCGCACGGCGAACGATACGAAACGACCGATTGGCGTCAGGTTGTGCTCTTTCAAGAAACGCTCGGAGACCAAGATCAATGCCGCCGCGCCGTCCGACATCTGTGAGCTGCTGCCCGCAGTCACGCTGCCTTTGGCCGCGAATACGGGTTTGAGTTTCGCCAAACCTTCCATCGTCGTGCCTTCGCGCGGACCTTCGTCTTTGCTCACCACGAATTCTTTGGTTTTCAACTCTTGTGTCGCCAAATCGACATAGGTGTCGCGCACGGTGACCGGCGTGATTTCTGCGTCGAAATAGCCTGCGGCTTGCGCGGCCAAGGCACGGCGGTGTGATTCCACCGAGAATGCGTCTTGGTCTTCGCGAGAGACGTTCCATTGTTCCGCAACTTTCTCAGCCGTCAAACCCATACCGTAGGCGATACCGAGGTTTTCGTCTTTTTCAAAAATCGCCGGATTCATGTCGGTCAAAATCGCGTTCATCGGAACCATGCTCATGGATTCCGCGCCCGCAGCGATCATCACGTCGGCTTGACCGGTGCGAATGCGATCCGCAGCCATGGCCACGGCCGTGATACCGGATGCGCAGTAGCGGTTCACGGTCACGCCGCCGACTGATTGTGGCAAACCGGCAAACAGCACGCTCATACGCGCCATGTTCAAACCTTGCGGCCCTTGCGGAATCGCACAGCCGACGATGGCGTCTTCGATCAGTTTCGGATCAAGGGTTGGCACTTGCGCCAAAGCGCCTTGAATCGCGTGTACCAACAAATCGTCCGGACGGGTGTTTTTAAATACGCCACGCGGTGCTTTACCCACTGGGGTGCGCGTCGCGGCGACAATGTATGCTTCTTGCAATTGAGTCATTTTTTACTCCTAAACGGTGTTTTGTACACACCGCTTGATTATTCAGCGATTGGCGTGGGCAAAATCGCTTTTGCCCACACGACGGGTTCATTCCTTGTGCATTCCTTGCACATTAGTTACGAACAGGCTTACCGGTTGAGAGCATACCCATGATGCGTTCTTGGGTTTTCGGTTTGCCCAGCGCTTCGATGAAATTGTCGCGCTCGAGTTTGAGCAACCATGCTTCGTCCACCAAAGTGCCCGCTTCCACACCGCCTGCCGACAGAATGCTCGCCACGCGGGTGGCCAATTCGCCGTCGTACGCCGAAATGTAGCCGCCGTCGCGCATGTTCACGATCATCGATTGCAAAGTCGCTTTCACCGAAGGACCTGCCGCCGTGATGTTAGCTGCCGCCAATGGTGGGCGATAGCCTGCGTTCGCCAATGCGCGCGCTTGCGATTTCGCCACAAACAGCAATTCGTGGATGTTGAACACGATGGTGTCGGTTGGCAACAGATAGCCGATGCTTTGCGCGTCGCGTGCGGATTTCGCCACGTTGGCCATCGCCACGTTTTGGAACCACGGTTTGACGAATTCGGTCAGGTTGCTGTAGCCGTAGGTCGCCGCTGCATTCGATGCGCGCAGAGCCGCTTCTTTCAAGCCGCCACCCGCAGGCACCAAGCCCACGCCCAATTCAACCAAGCCGATGTACGATTCGAGGTGCGCCACGCGGTGTGCGCAGTGCATCAAGGTCTCGCAACCGCCGCCCAGAGCCAAGCCCGCCACTGCGGCGACCACAGGCACTTGTGCGTATTTCACGCGCATCGCGGTGTCTTGGAATTTCTTCACGAACGGCTCAACCGCTTTCGCGCCGCCTTTCATGAACAATGGCATGGCCGCTTGCAAATCCGCGCCCGCAGAGAACGGGCCGCCGGTCAATGAACCGGTTTGCCAGATCACCAAGCCCGCGTATTTTTGCTCAGCCA